>CAZDRA010000030.1:25438-45404 GCA_964507705.1 uncultured Roseivirgaceae bacterium
GTTTACTTCGTTTTGCTGATCATCATTATTGCTATAAAAAACAATGGTCCATACCACGGTTTGAAGTACAAAGAAATTAAAAATTGACGTTTTCATTAAATTATATTTGATGATGCTCCTTTTAATAACAATACAATTTTAATCAATAATTGCACCATTTATATTACCAATATATCAAGATAAACGATTTGTGTATGTTTTTCAGGAAAAATAATAAAAAGTAAACAAGCAGCCAGAGAGGTGTAAAAATTAAAATATTAAAAAAAAGGAGTACTTATAATTTGGAAGACTTAATGGGCAAACTCTATTTATACTGAAGTAATTTTTGCGTAACTGCCGTAATATTGGCCAAATTATATAATAACTTTGAGCCAACTATTGCATCCCAACCTCCGGATGTACTAGATACTTCGCAAATATCAAAAGCAAGAATTTTTTTGTCGGACTCCATAATTTTTTCAAATAAATAAACTAACTGATTGTATGTTAAACCTCCAGACACAGGAGTGCCTGTATTAGGACAATAAGATTGCTCCAAACCGTCAATATCTAAAGAAATATAAATGAGGTCTGGGAGAGAGCTAATAATTTGATTTACTTGATTACTCCATAAAACACCATCAAATTGTTGGGCTGCCAGATCGGCATCATAAAAAGTCGTAATCCTTGAGTCACTTTCCATGACATCAAATTCTTGTTGACAATAATCTCTTATGCCTACCTGAACCAATTTTGATACGTTATCCAGGGATAGCAGGTTGTGCATGATAGAGGCGTGCGAAAACTTAAAACCTCCATAAGCAGGTCTTAAATCAGCATGTGCATCTATTTGTAAAACACCAAATTCACCATTGGATTTTGAAATGGCCTGCATCAAACCAAATGGGGCACTGTGATCTCCACCCAGTACAACAGGTATTTTTCCTGAATCAATCACTTTCATTGATTGCGAAAAAACCCATTTATTTATTTTTTCGGAAAGCAAATTGATATTATGTAAAATAATTCCCTTGCCTTTTTCTGACAATTCATTTGTCGCTCCCTCTAAATATTTTATGTACTCAATTGCAAATTTTCTAGCTTGATTATTTTTAGTTACCCAAGCATCATCAAATGGCAACATGGTTATCCCCAATTGCCATGCATCAGGTATGCGCTTTAAGAAAAGGTCAATTTGGGAAGAAACATCAAGTATTGCCTTCGGACCCATGGAAGCACCATCATTAAATGAAGCTGTTACATCCCAGGGAACAGGAATTACAATAATTTCGGATGTGTTGGTATCAAAAGGCAAACCGAATAGTTTCCCCACTATACCAACACCATTCGGGTCAATTTTTTTTAGTAATTTCTTTTTTTCGTAGGATATCATTTGAGCATTTCTTGAACAAATTTAGGCAATACAAATGAAGCATTATGCACATCATAACTATAATATTTCAAATTGTTATAACTACAAAATTTATTAATTCTGTCTTTATTAGGGTTTGTAAAAGGACCTCCGTGATTTTTGGTTGAAAAAGAAAAACTCCACATTCCTGAAGGAAAGGATGGCAAGTACATTAGATAACAATGCACATTATTCTCTCCAAAAATATTTCGGTAACATTGAAATACATCTTTAAAAATTTGTTGGTTAAACCTGGGAGATTCGCTTTGCGTAATCATAATTCCATCTGACTTAAGTATGCGATAAATCTCACGATAAAATTTTTCAGTAAACAAACCCTCCCCGGGTCCTTTAGGATCGTCAGAATCAATTATTACTATATCATATGATTCTGCTGGGCAACCATCAACAAACTCTACTCCATCATTTATATGAATGTGAACCCTTTTATCATTGAGGGAATTTGCTAATTCTGGCAAAAATTGTTGTGCAGCTTTTATTACATGCTCATCGATTTCTACAAGGTCAATTTTCTCAATATGCTCATGCCGAACAAGTTCCCGGACAGTTCCTCCATCTCCCCCTCCTATCACCAATACCTTGGATGGATTTGTATGGGCAAAAGCTGGAACATGGGCAATCATTTCATGGTAAACGTATTCATCCTCCTCTGCACAAACTATGTTTCCATCCAAAACCATAATCTTACCAAACGCTTCCGTTTGATAAATTTCTATTTTCTGGTATGGAGATTTATAATAGTAAAGCCTCTCCCCAGAATGTTTTAGAGATAGCGCAATATTTTCATTCCGTTCTGTAAACCAAATGTTTCTTGTACTCTTAATTTCTTTTGGCTTTCTTGAAGGTTTTTTTTCTGATTCAGTTGAGTGGACATTTCGGGTGGTCAACAAATTCTTTTGACCTCGGTTCAATTCCATGGTAGATCCATGAGAAGCACAAAATTTGCTTTTCAGATATTCGTATGCTTTCCAGGGGTCAACAGTATCACCACAAGTATAAATATCAACAGACGCGAAGCCAAATTCTGGCCAGCAATGAATTGAAAAATGGCTTTCTTGAATCACAATCACACCGGAAACACCAAAGGGTGAAAAGTGGTGGAATGTAGAATTTATTACCGTAGCACCAGCAATTTCCGCAGCTTCAAGCATTCCCTTTTCAACAAATGATACATCATTAATTTTTTCCAAATCGCAATTATACAGCTCGGCAATGATGTGACGTCCTAATGCAAACATTTATTATTTAGTTTGTAAAATCTTTTGGTGAAACGTGAAATTCAAAAGAAGCATTATCTTTTGTAACCAACTCCCAATCATCCACATCGCAAGATATTTTAACCAAACTACCAGGTTCCATTCCATCAAAATGATGTCCCGTTAGGTATTCAACAAAATAACTTAAAACAGGATTGTGACCAACCAGTATGACAGTTTCCCAATCGTTTTGAAAAGAACATACTTTATCGAGCACTATGCGTACAGAATCCTCATAAATATCAGTATCAATATTTATTTTGGCGATATCAAAACCTACTTGATCAGCAATTCGTTCTGCAGTTTGTATGGCACGTATGGCATTACTGCATACTATTGAAGATATGTCATTATTCAATTTATAAATATAGGCTCCCAGCCTTGAAGATTGCTGCAAACCTTCAGAAGAAAGTATCCTTTCAATATCTGAACTTCCAGAATTGGTTGGATTGGCCATAGCATGTCGAACTACAAAGAGTGTTTTTCCCATTTCAACTTTAATTTATAATTTCTCAGATTATAGATACAGAATTGGATTGATTTGCAATTTTAACAATTTTTTGTTGATATTTGGGCCTTTATTTTTTCTTGAAGTAATTCAGGAAATGAATAAAAAAGATATTAGTGAGTAAGAAATGCTCCATTGACCAATATTTCAACAATTGCCTTGACTAAGTAATTTTATTGCAATTTACCGAATTGATGTCATTACCAGTATCCCTGGATGCGCTTATCTGCTCAGAATAAAAATGTAGAATTAAAACAAAGTTGTTCATGTCTAAAAATCTAGTAATTGTTGAGTCCCCAGCCAAAGCTAAAACTATTGAGGGTTATTTAGGGAAGGATTTTAAAGTTGTATCAAGTTATGGTCATGTTAGAGATTTGCCTAAAGACGACACAGCAATAGATGTGAAAAATGGTTTCAAACCAACATACGAAATCACCAAGGACAAGAAAGAAGTGATAAAAAAGCTGAAAGTAGAAGTCAAGACTTCAGATATGATCTACCTCGCTAGTGATGATGACCGTGAGGGTGAGGCCATTTCCTGGCATCTTAAAGAGGCTTTAAAACTAGACGATGCAAAAACTAAAAGGATTGTCTTTAGAGAAATAACAAAGAAAGCAATCCTTAATTCTATCAAATCTCCAAGAGGAATTGATATCGATTTGGTCAACGCACAACAGGCCAGGAGAATTCTTGATCGTCTGGTTGGATTTGAGATAAGTCCAATTTTATGGAAAAAAATAAAGAGAGGGTTATCTGCGGGAAGAGTACAGTCTGTGGCTGTCAGGTTGGTTGTAGAACGCGAACGCGAAATCGAAAAATTTGAATCAAAATCATTTTTCAAAGTTTCTGTGTTATTTGATATCAATGATTCCAAAAAATTAAAAGCGGGGTTAAGCAAGAAGTTCGAAAAAGAAAGTGAAGCGCTTGATTTTCTTAAACGATGCCTTGGAGCAGAATTTAAAATAAGCAATCTAGAAAAAAAGCCGGCAAAGAAAACGCCAACAGCTCCATTTACTACATCTACCTTGCAACAGGAAGCAAGTAGAAAGCTTGGGTATTCTGTTTCGCAGACAATGACTGTAGCGCAGAAACTTTATGAGTCAGGAAAAATAACCTACATGAGAACGGATTCTGTCAATCTTTCTGATGAGGCAACGGAAAATGCCAAATCTGCAATTGAACAATTGTATGGTACAGAATATGTAAAAACCAGACAATTCAAAAACAAATCTAAGTCGGCCCAGGAAGCTCACGAAGCCATCAGGCCAACAAATTTTATGCAGCAAGAGGCCGGATCCAATAATGGCGAAGATCGTTTATATGATTTAATTTGGAAACGCACAATCGCCTCTCAAATGGCTGATGCACAGATCGAACGAACTATTGTCACCATTGATATTTCGACTACTCCAGAAAATATCACCGCTCAGGGAGAGGTAATAAAGTTTGATGGATTTCTCAAAGTATATATTGAATCTACAGATGATGAAGAGTCCAATGGCGAAAGTCAGGATATGCTCCCTCCACTGGATATTGGTCAAATTTTGGAATTGAATCACATGATGGCCAGGCAGGGTTTTTCACGTCCGCCGGCAAGATATACAGAAGCAAGCTTGGTGAAAAAATTGGAGGAAATGGGAATTGGCAGACCTTCTACTTATGCACCAACCATTACTACAATTCAAAAAAGAGAATATGTAGTCAAAGAGTTTAAGGATGGAACTGAACGCGTATACAAAGAAATTGTATTAGAAAATGACGAAATAGTAACTACAGGTAAAACTGAAATTACTGGAGCAGAAAAAAACAAGCTATTTCCTACAAATACTGCAATGATTGTAAATGACTTCTTAGTAAAGCAATTTCCAAATATTGTTGATTTTTCATTTACTGTAAATGTAGAAAAAGAGTTTGACGAAATCGCTGCAGGAAAGCTCGAATGGGACAAAATGATTGATAGATTTTATAGTAGCTTTCATAGCGATGTTGAATCTTCTGAAAATATTACTAAATCTGATATTGGTGCACTACGATTGGTTGGAGTTGATCCTGCGTCAGGAAAAAATATTTATGCCAGATTATCCAGGTTTGGGCCATGCGTGCAATTGGGCGAACTGGAAGATGAAGAAAAGCCTAAATTTTCCAGTCTTCGTAAGGGGCAATTGATAGAAACCATTACGCTTGAAGATGCACTTGAGCTATTCAAACTACCAAGGCTGGTGGGTACTTTTGAAGACCAAAATATAGACACCAACATTGGGAGGTTTGGTCCATATGTGCGACACGCCGGTAAATTTTGTAGTCTGGGAGAAGGAGATGACCCACATACTATCACCCAAGACCGTGCAATCGAATTGATTCTTGCCAAAAGAAAAGAAGATGCCGCTAGAATTATAAAAACATTTGACGAAAATGAGGAATTTCAAATATTAAAAGGGAAATGGGGGCCATATTTAAAAGCTGGTAAAAAGAACGTTAAACTTCCAAAAGACAAAATCCCTGAAGATCTCACTTACGAAGAATGCGTAGAATTGGCTGAAAAAGCTCCTGCAAAAAAACGTGGTGGTCGAAGAAAAAAATAGCTAATCCGCTTATGACAGTGGGCAGTTAAGATCGTCTTTCTCCACAGAAAGTGGGTTCATGAGCATGTTCAAGTTCTCGGAAATATAGATAGGGTTCTCAAACATTTTAACTATGAAAAAAATAGTAGTCCTATCAGGTGCCGGAGTAAGTGCTGAAAGCGGCATAAAAACTTTTCGAGACTCCGGCGGTTTATGGGAAGGACACGATGTGATGGATGTTGCATCGCCGGAAGGCTGGGAAAGGGATCGCAAATTGGTCTTGAATTTTTATAATGAGAGAAGAAAGGATGTTCTTAATGCTGAGCCGAATGAAGGTCACAAAATAATTGCCCTGTTAGAAAGTCATTATCAAGTTACTGTCATCACACAAAATGTTGACAATCTTCACGAAAAAGCAGGCTCTACAAATGTAATACATCTCCATGGAGAACTCTTTAAATCACGTAGTACGGTTGACCCAAGTCTGATTTACAGCATTGAAGGATGGGAATTGAACCTTGGCGACAAATGTGAAAAAGGATCGCAACTGCGACCTCATATTGTATGGTTTGGTGAAATGGTTCCTATGATGGATGTTGCTATCGAAGAGACGCTCTTGGCAGATTATTTCATAGTGATAGGCACATCGATGCAAGTTTATCCAGCTGCGGGTCTTATTCAATATGTCAAAGAATCCATACCTAAATTTATAATCGACCCAAATGTGCCAAATATATCTGCAAGTCCAAATCTAATATTTATTGAAGAAGTGGCTAGCTCCGGAATGAAAAAGGTGAGAGAGATGCTTTCTAAAGATTTTAAATTATAGGGGATCTTTATCAATTCTATAACATAATAAAATGCCATCCTTCTCTCTATCGAGAAAAAAATGGCATTTTGAGATAAAGGGGGCCTCTATTAATTTGCTCTTAGCTTACCAAATGATTTGAATAAAAATATCGTTCCTATTATGGCAACAACGAGTAGCACGACAGCTGTCATTATATTTCCATAAAGGAAGCTTCCGATAGAAAACAGGCTCGAATAGACCACGATACACCCAATAAAAACCAATAGTATCTGTATGGGCATTTCCCATGGTTTTCCATCGTTTTCTTCGTCAATCATATCACCGTCTGCTTCTGCATCCATGATCACTTTCTTCCATCCTGGTCCACCGGGTCTTGTTAGCCTATAAAAACTCCTTAGTGTTTCCTTACTTTCAGGTTTGGTTAAAAAGGTTGTTGAAATCCAGGCAACAGTAGTTATTGAAACCGCAATTAAAAGTTTTACAGTAAATCCATCTAAAGTATCGGTGGCTACCGCAGCATCCTCTACAAAAACTACCAATACAATTCCAACAATAGTTGAAAATATCATGGCCACTATTTCTGTCCAGGCATTTATTCTCCACCAAAACCATCTCAATATATAAATTGCGCCAGATCCTGCGCCAGAAAGCAAGAGGATATTAAATGCTTGAGTTGCATTGTCCAATAAAGTTAGGGATAGTACACCGGCAAAAAACATCAAGACAACTGTCGAAATTCGTCCTACCGAAACCATTTGTTTTTCAGTCGCATCTGGCTTTAGAAACCTTTTATAAAAATCATTTACGATATAGGAAGATCCCCAGTTGAGGTGAGTGCCTATCGTTGACATGTAGGCAGCAATAATCGATGCCACCACCAATCCCAACCATCCAGGATCTAGTTTCGATAACATTACAGGATATGCAATGTCATCTTTTAAATATTCATCCGAAATATTTGGGAACTCGGCTTTTATACTGGCCAGGTCGGGATATATTAATATTGATGCAAGTGCAACAATAATCCATGGCCATGGACGAATCGCATAGTGCATGAAGTTAAATAGTAAGGTTGCTCCAATGGCATTTTTTTCGTCCTTTGCGGCAAGCATTCGTTGGGCAATATATCCACCACCACCAGGCTCTGCACCAGGATACCAAACCGCCCACCATTGCACAGCAATTGGAATGATTAATAATGGAATGTAAACTGATGGGTCTGAAAATTCGGGAAAGAAAGATAGTTTATCTGTGTCAGCCAATTTGACCAGCATATTACTAAGACCACCAACTTCTGGTTGTCTCAATGCAACAACTGCAGCATAAACAGCACCAAACATGGCAATTCCATATTGGAAAAAGTCTGCCCAAATCACACCTTTTATCCCGCCCAATGCTGAATAAATTACCACCACAACAGAAGCACCAACAACGACAACCCATGGTTCAAGGCCAAGCATAACACCACCAATTTTTATAGCTGCTAGTGTTACTGTACCCATGATCAAACAATTGAAAAATATACCCAAATAAAGTGACCTAAAACCACGAAGAAATGAAGCTGCTTTTCCTCCATATCTTTTTTCATAATATTCCAAATCAGTCATAACTCCAGATCGTCTCCAAAGCTTTGCATAGATAAATACCGTTACCATTCCTGTAATAAGAAATGCCCACCAGGCCCAGTTCTTTGCAACCCCATTTTCTCTAACCATACCTGTCACCAGATTGGGAGTATCAGCAGAAAAAGTACACGCAACCATCGAAATACCCAGCAACCACCATGGCATGCCTCTGCCTCCTAAAAAGAATTCAGAAGAACTCTTGCCTGCTGTTCTTGATGCTACCCAACCGATAGTCAACACGATTACAAAAAATATCCCGACAATTACCCAGTCAATAGTTTCCAGTATTGTTCCTTGTACCATAAGATTTGATTTAATTATTTAAAAAAGACGTGCGTGGCAAATATGCTAAATGATAATAAACCTGATTTGTTTTAGCTATGAATGCAATATTAAAAATTAAAACTTAGTCGCAATATAAAAGCGACATTAATTTATACGAAAGCTATATATATCAATTGAAAAGGATCTCTGGGTTTCAGTTAAAAGTATACCTCATTAACATTTTAATTAAGAGTAGGTAGGAAAGGGGGTACTTCCTTTCCTACCTACTCTTGCGGGTGCGAATTAATTGTGATCCCCTTTATTGTTGGAAGAATTACCTACTTATTTCGTAGGCTCTTGTTGTTATATAATATTTTGCAATCATATTGGGAACTTCCCATTCCGGCAACTTTCCTTCCTTCAGGTAGTTTAGATATTTTTCAGTAACCTGAGTGAAATGTGCCTCATGCCCAACTTTATAACTATCCGGAATGTTTATTTTAAGAATATTTCCTTTTTGCTCAATTGCAATACCCGGATACCTGGATTGCAGGTTATCTATGGACTTGTTGAATACCTCTATGAATTCTGCATCCGAACCAGTTCCGGCATTCTCAACATACAAAGTCGCTTTGTAATTTTCGTTCTCCCCTTGTTTAATTATCAAATTGGCATTGCTCCCTCTGATAATAGAATAATGTGTATCTTTTGCTCCCTCTGGTGCCTCATAATTCCATATTACAGAAACTTTTGCATGAACATCTTTCAGCGTGTAATTTATCTCTGCATTGGAATAAACATTTAGAATTGAATCCCTTACAATATCTTTGCTTAAATATTCCGGGTACTTCTTTAGATGTGTCACCTTTTCGAACATTGTTGGCATAAGCTCTGTCGCCCATCTTCTGGCGCTCAAAACTTCAATATCTTTTTTATAATCAATAATTTGCTCCGGGAAACAAGCCCACTGAATCATATCAACTAAATGGGTGGTAATATCAACCATTCCCTCTCCTTGTTGCTCAACATCAAAAAACCATGCCGGCCTTATTAAAGGATTGCCCGATACGTATTTAAAAAAATGGTGAACAGACTCTTTGGTAATGGCAGGATTATCAATCGTACCCTTTTCCATTTCTCCAAATAGTTCAGGTATCTGCGATAACTCCATTTGCATAATAGTAGTAATTTCATGCCGCTCTGTCATGATATCATAAAGCAAAACATTATTCTTTTCAGCCTGCACGAAAGCTTCTTTGAGCAGTTCAAAATCATTTATGTTGATTACCATAGGTTTGTCTGCCAAAACATTGATTCCTGCATCAACAATTTTTTTTATATATTCCGTTTTCTTTGCATTATTTCCAGAAAGTACAACAATGTTGCCAGGCTTATCATGAATCATTTTTTCAAAATAATCAGGCCCGGTATAGACTTCCTCAACCCAGCTTGTAGGATTATCAACCCTCGTGTTGAATCCCCTGATTCGCTTTAAATAACCCTGCACATCTTCCCCTTCAGGAGCAAATACAAAAACAGTTGATGAGACATCTGCTAGCATATTTTTCTGAACGAGCGCTGCGTGAAAATGTCCCGGATCCAAGGTCATAAATTGATAAGTATCCTTTTGCGATTCGTTTTCCATAGATTCTTTTTTTGATGACGAGCAAGAAAAAAATATTAAAGAATTAAACAATAAAATAATAACTACTGAGTATTTCATAGTTTTAATAGAAGTGAAAAAAATAATTTTTTGAGTGCTCAAATTACGACTTTTTGATGAATTACTATATTTATCGTTTCAAATAAAAATACCTTCTCGATGCCGTCCTGATAATGTATTAGGATCATAATATGGCCAATGGCACATATTAAAATAAGTTCTGTAGCAGAAAATATTTCATAGAATAATTCATCGGCCTTGAATATAGGGGACCTCCATTAATTCATTTAGAATAACTACACGTTTTCAATTTGAAGATAAATGCTAATAATATTTAAAAATAATTAATTATCAAATAGGCAAATTCCTTACTCTCAAGAGTGCAATATTACGAATTATGCAATAGGGCTAACTCATTATTATTAAATTTCCAATTGCAAAATATCTTTTAAGATAATCGCATTTTATAGAATGATTTATTTATAATATTTAAATTTTAATTATACTTTTGCGTAATATTTTCAATAAAACGAGTGAATAATATCAAAATCGCAAGAGGCAATTTATGAAAATTATGTCTCACAATTGAAAAATATTTCTTGTTAATAAGTTTTATTGACTAATTCAGAAAGAGTAAATTAATTATAATATGTGCGGAATTGTAGGAGTTTTTGATCTTAAAGTTGATGCTCAAAAATTGAGATCTCAAGTACTAAAAATGTCAAAAAAACTTCGCCATAGAGGTCCTGACTGGTCAGGGATTTATTGTGGAGAAAAAGCCATCTTGGCTCATGAGCGACTTTCTATTGTCGATGTTCAATCAGGTAATCAACCTTTGTACAGTAATGACAAAAGCCTGGTATTGGCAGTAAATGGAGAAATATACAATCACGAGGAGCTTAGAGAAACGCTAAACGAGTCTTATGAGTTTCAAACCAAATCTGATTGCGAAGTGATCCTTCCGCTTTACAAGAAAAAAGGCATTGACTTTCTGGAAGACTTAAATGGGATTTTTGCTTTTGCTTTGTATGACGAAAAAAAAGACACCTACATGATTGCCAGAGACCATATCGGAATTATTCCGCTTTACATGGGCTGGGATCAATACGGTAATTTTTATGTGGCTTCAGAATTGAAAGCTCTTGAAGGAATATGCAATAAAATCGAGGAGTTTTTACCAGGGCATTATATGACCAGTGAAAAACCTGGGGAATTAATTCGTTGGTATGATCGCGATTGGAAAGATTTTGACGCTGTAAAAGACAATAAAACAAGTATTGAAGAATTGAAAGATGCTCTTGAGGCAGCCGTTCATCGTCAATTGATGTCTGACGTTCCTTACGGAGTGCTTCTATCTGGCGGCTTAGACTCGTCTGTAATTTCTGCAATTGCCAAGAAATATGCTTCAAAGCGAATTGAAACAGATGATAAAAGTGCAGCTTGGTGGCCACAGTTACATTCTTTTGCCGTAGGACTGATTGGATCTCCGGATCTTATTGCTGCTCAAAAAGTAGCAGATCATATCGGAACTGTTCATCATGAAGTTCACTTTACGGTTCAAGAAGGGTTGGATGCCATTAGAGATGTAATTTACCATTTGGAGACTTATGATGTGACAACAATTCGTGCATCTACTCCTATGTACTTGCTATCGAGAGTTATTAAATCAATGGGTGTAAAAATGGTACTTTCCGGCGAAGGAGCTGATGAACTATTTGGTGGATATTTATATTTTCACAAAGCTCCAAATGCCCAGGCATTCCATGAAGAAACCAACAGAAAGTTGAGCAAACTCCATATGTACGATTGCCTGCGTGCCAACAAATCGCTGGCCGCATGGGGAGTAGAAGGTCGCGTACCTTTCCTTGACAAAGAATTTATTGATGTAGCCATGCGTATAAACCCTAAAGATAAACTCATTCAAAATGGCAGAATAGAAAAATGGGTGGTAAGAAAGGCGTTTGAAGACTATCTTCCTAAAGAAGTTACATGGAGACAAAAAGAGCAATTTTCTGATGGAGTCGGGTACAGTTGGATCGATTCATTAAAGGAACTTACCTCGGAACGCATATCTGACGATATGTTGAAAAATGCTAAGTATAAATACCCAATTAATCCACCAATGTCCAAGGAAGAGTATTTCTACAGAACTATATTTGAAGAGCATTTTCCATCTGATTCTGCAGCCGCTTGTGTACCTTCAGTACCATCAGTAGCATGTAGCACACCCGAAGCTTTGGCCTGGGATGAAAGTTTGCGCAATGCCAATGATCCATCAGGCAGGGCTGTAAAAAGTGTGCATTTAGAAAGTTATTAAAGACCAATAGGGAATTATGAATTAATAATTATGAATAATTCTACTGGACGAGATGAGGAAGGTGGTTAATATTTAAAATGTCCAACCCGTCGTCATCTCGACCAGAAGGAGAGATCTTAAGTTGATGATTTTCCCATTGTTGTATTTGCCTCGTTCATTTGATCATAAGATTTCTCGCTGCACTATAAATGACCAAGCGAGGACATGAGTTTTTGCAATGAACGTCATTACAATTGCGAACTATTTTTGGGGAAAAAATTTTATTATCCATGGGATGGCAACCAGTTATTTTCTAACCATTCACTTTTCAGAATACTATAATATAGTGTGTCGCGTCTTCGGTTATTTGTCATTAACGTATGACTTCTTAGAATTCCTTCTTTAACCAGTCCAACTTTTTCCATTGCTTTTCTAGCTGAAATATTTAAAACATCTGTTTTAAATTCAATTCTTAAAGTTTTGGTTTCCGTGAACAAATACTCGAAGAGTAATTTCTTTACATGTCCATTAATTCCGGTGCCTTGATATTTTTTTGTAATCCAAGTCCAACCAATTTCCACACGACAATTTATTTCAGAAAAATTTGATATTCTAGTCGTACCTATAATTTTATTGGTTTTTGAGTCAACAATTGAAAAAGGAAGTGATTGATGTTGCTCTAACTCTTTCACTGCAATTCCAATCCAATGATTTAATATTTCTTCGTCCGAAAGGTCAGCTGTGAAGTAATACCACATTTCCGAATCCTTTGTCAATTCTTTCATTTGGTAAAAATCATTCAGTTCGATTGGTCGTAGTATAACTTTATCAGAACTAATTATTTTTTTAAAATCTAACATTTATCCTTTGTGGTTATTTTAATTGATTACAACGGTTTTGATCACATATAGGTAAAGGGAGTTTCGCCCTAAACCTCTCACACTGCTCCTGTTGCACAAATCTAAGCAATATCATTTATCACCGAAAAGTTCCATTGGTATAATAAAATTGGATATTGTTATTTTCAGGTTACAAGAAATTTGGAATGACATCACGCAATGCCAACGATCCTTCAGGCAGGGCTGTGAAAAGTGTGCATTTAGAAAGTTATTGATGATGCTACCGGGAGTAATTGCTCAATTACTCCTGAGTAGTTTGATTAAACCCATTTAATTGGCTTGATCAGTTTATTCATTTTTAATAAATCTTTTGACTACACTTTTATTATTGCCAGATAATTGAATAAAGTACACTCCAGAAGTAAGTTCATTAGTATCAATAGAAGTCATGCTCTCTGATGTGGATTGCCTATAAATTTTTTCACTAAGCATGTTATATATTTCGATAACGTAGGTATCAAGATCACTGCCGACTTCTACATTTAGAAAATTTGTTGTTGGGTTAGGATATACCATAACATTTAAAATGTCATTTTTTAAATCAACAGGAAATCCTGTTACTGCAACTATACCCGTAGCAAATTTTTTAGCAAAAGCACCAGGTGATCCATACACAAGAATTAGATTCCCAAATACATCAAAAGCCAGTGAGGGATTATTTGCCTTACCCGCACCCGGCGTACCAACATCTATCCAAGAACTCCCATCGAATTTTTTAACTGTGGCTTTATTACCTTTTGTTCTGTCTTTGTAGGCAACATAAGGAGTACTTATTGCGTCAAAAACAAGCGAGATGAAATAAGCTTGACCAGCTGAAAACCCCGGCATACCTACATTTTCCCATGAAGTTCCATTAAATTTTTTAACTGTAGCTCTATTTCCGTTTCCTCCATCTATATATGCAACATAAGGGATACCCTTGTAATCAAAAACAAGAGTTGTGTAATCTGCCTGAGCTACTGAAAACCCTGGTGTGCCAACATCTTCCCAGAAAGTTCCATTGAATTTTTTAACCGTGGCTTTATCACCATTTCCTACATCTCGATAGGCAACGTAAGGGACGTCTGTATAATCAATCGCAATTGAGGTGTAATTAGCTTCACCTGTTGAAAACCCAGATGTACCAACATCTACCCAGGAAGTTCCGTTGAATTTTTTAACGGTGGCTTTACTGCCAATTCCTCTATCTTGATAGGCGACATAAGGAGTGCCTTTGCCGTCAAACACAAATGAGATATAATCTGACTGGCCTGCTGAAAACCCCGGTGTGCCAACATCCTCCCAAGAGGTTCCATTGAATTTTTTGACGGTGACTTTATTTCCATTTATTTCATCCTCAAAGGCAGCATATGGTGTGCCTGTATCATCAAACGCAAGTGAGGTGTAACGAGCTATAGCTATTGAAAATCCCGGCGAACCTACGTATTCCCAAGAAGTCCCATTGAATTTTTTAACCGTAATCCTATTTCCATTTACTTCATCTTGGTAGGCGACATAAGGAACTCCTTTTGAATCAATCGATTGTGAGATGAATCCTACTTGACCATCGGAAAACCCTGATCCCCCTACTTCTAACCAAGAGGTCCCATTAAATTTTTTTACCATTGCTTTATTGTCTTCATCTTGGTATGCGACATAGGGGGAGCCTGTAGAATCAAAGACCAGTGTTGGGTTTTTGGCTTGACCTATTGAAACCGATGGTCCTACATCAACCCATGAGCCCCCATAGAATTTTTTCACAGCGGCTTTATAACCATTTTTGGAATCTCCAAATACAACGTAAGGGATATCCATATCATCAAACCCAATCGATATTTTACTTTTCGCAAAAAAATTAGGCATGCCTACATCTTCCCATGAGATCCCATTATATTTTTTAACTGTAGAATAATTACTACCATCTTTAAATGCTATATAAGGGATTTCCGCTAAATTAAATGCTAATGAAATTTTGAAATTTGCTTCAGTTGTTAAAGTTCCTACATTTTCCCAAGAGGTTCCATTGAATTTTTTAATAGTTGCTTTGTTTTCATTTCCTCTGTCTTGATACGTGACATAAGGGGTTCCTTTATTGTCAAACGCAAGAGAGATGTACACAGATTCACCAAGAGAAAAACCTGGCATCCCTACGTCTTCCCAGGAATTTCCGTTGTATTTTTTAACAGTGGCCTTCCCATCATTTCCTCCATCAAAATAAGCAACAAAAGGCGTCCCACTATTATCAAACTTAAGAGATATGAAAATAGCCTCCCCTGCTGAGAACATTGGTATTCCGACATCTTCCCATGAGTTTCCGTTAAATTTTTTAACTGTCGCTTTGTAGTTATCATCCTGATAAGCTACATATGGGAATCCAGCAGTATCCAGTGCAATTGATGTATAATCGGCAATAGAATTTGAAAACCCTGAAGTACCAACATATTCCCACGAATTTCCATTGTACATTTTAACAGACGCTTTATAATCGTTTCCCCCATCACGGTAGACAACATAAGGTATGCCTTCATCAATGTCAATTGAAGTGTATTCAGCCCGACCAACTGAAACTTGACTAAAATCATCGGGCCCCATTGCCTCCCATTGCTGGGCTTGGAGGTTTGCAGTATATAACACCGTAAATAATGCGAAAAAAAGTAGTCGCTTTCTCATATAAGTGTAATTATAGTTGATACTGGTGGAATATAAAAGTTTGCCTTTTCATCAAATTTAAATTATGCCCTTTTCAAGATTAAAAGTAGTCTCAATTGATGGGTATTGAGTATATCTCATTATATAAGTAATTATAAAATGAAAAGCGAATAAATATATAAGAGACATTGAACCATCCTGATAATAAAATAGTTACAGAGAAAAAGTTGACCAAACATATCTCCAATTTATATGCATGTTACCGGTAATCTAAGTACTTTTGCAGAATCTTAATTAAAGCAAATTTAGCTGAATCTCAACTCTAATTCTCAATAAAGAAAATCTCACATAATTGACATGACAAAAGTATTAATTTGGGCAATTTCAATTTTAATAGTCGGAGCCATCGCCGCTACTGTTGTTTGGAAAAATCCTTTTATTCCAACAGTGAAATCCGACGAATTGAAAACAGCATTTGTTGAATTGGGCACTGTAATACAAACAGTTCCTGCAATCGGAATTGTCGAGCCAGAAAGTGAAGTATTAATACTTAGTCCTGCATCATCCGTTATCACAACTATCCAAAATGGAGTAGGGAGCAAGGTAAAAAAAGGTGATATCATTTTACAATTGGATGACAAGCCTGTAAGAGATAAAATTGAAGAAATAATTGATCAAATTGGAGTGAAAAACAACAACCTCGAAAAGACCATTTTAAATGCAAAAAGTATCAGAGTAGATCTTGATTATAATGTAGAAGTAAAAAAGCTGAAAATTGTTTCTATAAAATCTGAGTTGGTAGATCAAAAACAGCTATTGGAAGTAGGAGGCATTTCGCCTGCAAAATATGACAAGACAAAACAAGAACTCACACTCGCAGAAAAAGACCTTGAAACTATCCAGGCTAAAAATACAATTCGCTTGAAACAATTGGCTATTGAAGAAAAGGGTCTTTTGCTTCAAATAGAGATTCAACAAAAACAGCTTGATCAGCAGCAAGAATTGCTGAGTAAGATGACAATTCGTGCTACATCTGATGGCATTATTTTAGGCATCAACGGCAAAGAAGGAGAGAAAGTAAATACTGACCGTCTTCTCGTAAGAATGTCAGACCTTACTACCTTCAAATTAAGCGCATCAATAGAAGATAAGTATGCAAATGTTACTAAAACCGGTCGTGGTGTAATTGCAATCGTAGATGGCAAAAAGCTTACCGGGAAAATTGGGACAATCAGTCCCACAATTAAAGATGGCCAAATAGAATTTGATGTGTTCCTTGAAGAAAGTAATTATTCAAAACTCAGACCCAATATGTCAATAGAATTGCTTGTGATTCAGTCTAAAAAAGATAGTGTATTAAGAATTAAAAAAGGACCGGCATTTAGCAAAAAAAATACTCATAATATTTATTTTAAGAAATCAAACAAAGCGGTATTAAGAACTGTAAAAACTGGTTTATCGGGTAATGAGTACTTTGAAATAGAAGAAGGTGCAAATGATGGTGACGAAATAATCATATCTGATATTTCATCTTTAAGAAAATTAGAGGAGGTTGATTTAAAATAGGGGGAATCAAAGGAGCTTCATGAAAAAAAACATCATTTTTCTACTGATTATTATTTTAAATTCTTTTTGTACAAGCTATGCTCAAAGCTCACTGGTAATAGAAAAACTATCATTGACAGACGTGATTGAATTGGCCATCAAACAATCACCTTCTATTAAATATTATCAAAACCAGAATGTAAATTACTATTGGAGGTGGAAAAACTTTCAAGCTAATTTTAGACCTCAACTGGGTATTTCAGGAAATCTACCAGATTACAGGCTTTCCAATGAACCTGTCACACAACCAGATGGGAGTATAGAATTTAGACAAATAGCTCAATTAAGGACTACTGCTGATTTAGCATTGACGCAAATAATTCCGCATACTGGGACAACAATTTATGGCGCCTCCTCACTATATAGAGTTCAGGATTTTAATAAAAATACTACTGAATGGTCAGGCTCACCTTTTTACATTGGTTTTGTGCAACCACTATTTGCATACAACGGGTGGAAATGGTCTCGAAAAACTGAACCTTTAATTTATGAAGAATCTCAAAAGAGGTATATCGAATCCGTTGAACGTGTTTCTCTAAACTCAGCAAGTAGATTTTTTGCTTATTTACGAATTCAAACAAACTATAACCTTGCAGCCAATAACCTTAAAAATAGTGAAGACAATCTTAAAATCGCTAAAATAAAAAAGAAATTGGGGCAGATTTCAGAAAATGATTTTTCTCGAATTAGGCTTTCAGTACTAAATGCAAAAAAGTCACTCAACAGCTCCACCATAGATTTAAAAAATGCTGATTTTCAACTAAAATCTTATATTGGTATGGACCAAAATACTAGTATAGATTTGATTATTCCAATAAACATGTCGCTGTTTTATATTGATCCTGATAAAGCATTGGAAGAGACATTAGCGAATAGAAAAGAAGGCCCTGAATTTAAAAGAAGATTAATTGAAGCAGATAGAAATTTGGTAAGAGCTAAACGAAGTACTGGTTTGAATACAACTTTAACTGGTAGTTATGGTACATCAAAAAACTCTATGGACTTAGGAGGTGTGTATGAAGATACGGAAAAACAACAAACATTAAGATTATCCGTGAACATCCCCATTTTAGATTGGGGAAAATCAGCATCAGCCGTAAAATTAGCTGAATCGCGACGCGAATTAGTTTTGTATGGCGTAGAAAGAGAAAAACTGGATTTTGAACGTGAGGTCATCGTTCAGATCGAGAAATTTAATCTATTGGAAAGTCAAATGGAAACTGCAAAAGAAGCAGATAAAGTTGCAGGTAATGGATACCAAATTTCTTTGAAAAAATTCCAAAATGGAGAAATTAGTATTACGGACCTTAACATCTCGCTTTCTGAAAGGGAAAAAGGCAAGCGTGATTACATTTCATCATTGAGAGATTACTGGAATTCTTTTTACTTTATTCGGATTTTAACCCTTTATGATTTTGAGTTGAACCAGAAGATCACTTATATGAACCCCTCATTAACTTTGAAGTAGTCGATCTGCAAATAGAAGAGCGTATTTTATTATTGATCACTTTCAGTATCATCTACAATATCTCCATCAGCTTTTTTGTTTTTCCTGCCAAAGGGCCAAAGTTTCTTCTTCTTTTTTTGAGGTTTATTTTCATCAGAAATAAGAGGTGCCTCTTCTTGCTTCATATCTTCTTTAAAGACATCTTTCCCTCCTCCTTTTTTTGGCAGGTATTTTCCGAAATGATGAAGGTAAATCATTTGATCAATATTTTGAAAGTCATTATGCTTGCTCCCTTGAGCAAGCACTGCGGCGGTATCAATGGCGTAAATAGAATCTGACTCTGCATATTCTCTTTGAAATTGCTCAAATGGATCTTCCAACTCTAAATAAATGGAATTCATAGAAATTATATCCATTTCTTTTTGCTTCTTTTGGTCGGGTATTTCTTTGGCTATTCCGTATTTTTCCTTATCAACATCCCAATACTTTTTAGGTAATGAATCTACTCCAAATAGTGAAAATGTTTTTCTTGTTTCTTTGACATCAAGAATGAAATAAGAGTGGTATGCAGGACATATCACCTTGCGCGTGCAAGCAGAAAAATAAGCAATGGTGCTTAAAAAAAATAAAATTATTCTTACCCTGTTCATCAAGTTGTTGTGCGAATATCACCTTTTTATTAAAATGTCAAAATCTATGTACTTTTAATTGAGATTAAACAAAATAATAACCTCATTAAAAGAATAATATTTTTGCTATGAAATAAAAAGAATGGACAACTGATGAAATAACCATGTATATCATCAGATTTTTTATACAGTTCTGTATAGGATTGTAACCTTATAAATTCAGAAGAAACCCTTATAGGTTTGACAATTGAGATTTAATGGCTTTTGGGAGTTTTTCTACTACAAGATCATAGGAATGGGTTACAAGTTCTTCAATAAATTGATCAGATAAGGAGCCATCAATCTCTACGGTATTCCAATGTT
>CAZDRA010000031.1:0-44927 GCA_964507705.1 uncultured Roseivirgaceae bacterium
AGTGATTCCAGAAGGATTCGAACCTTCGACCTACTGCTTAGAAGGCAGTTGCTCTATCCAGCTGAGCTATGGAACCAATTCACAAAAGAATTAACTCTTCAAATCTTTATTTATCGATAATTCTAAGACCAATTATATTGCTTCTTAAAATCAGGGTGCAAAGGTATTAATATTTTTATTATTAATTAAAAGAAAACCTAATCTCTTTGCCATACACACACAACAATTTTTACTTGTGCCTTTCTCTCAACACATCAATTACTTCTTCGAGTTTTACATCTTTGGCTTCGAGCAAAACAAGAAGGTGAAAAAGCAAATCTGCTGCTTCATTTTTAAATAGATCGTCATCAGAATCTTTGGCTTCAATAACCAATTCTACAGCCTCCTCCCCTACCTTTTGGGCTATTTTATTTATACCCTTGTCAAATAAAGATTTAGTATATGATTTATCAGCTGTACTATTTTTTCTCTTGGCAATGATGTCCTGCAAATAATTCAGAAACAGGGCGTTGCCCTCATTAGATTCATCAAAACAAGTATCGGAACCGGTGTGGCAAGTTGGACCTTTTGGCTCGGCCTTTATTAAAATTGTATCGTTGTCGCAATCAATTTTTATCTCTTTTACCAATAAATAATTTTCCGATGTTTCGCCTTTGGTCCAGAGTCGGTTTTTTGTTCTGCTGAAAAAAGTCACCAATCCTTCGGCCTTGGTTTTTTCTAATGCCTCTTTATTCATATACCCAAGCATCAATACTTTAGCAGTTGACGAATCTTGAATAATTACCGGCACGAGGCCGTCTCCCTTTTCAAAATCTATTTTCATTATCCTGATTTACAATTTTAATTATTTTGAATTTTGGCTTATTCCGAATTCACAGCAATTACAGTTCTGTCCGCATTGGAATCCCTCGCCCCTGTAAATAATTTTTCAGCGAAGGTATGGGTATTTCTTTGAAGTGAAAAATACTTGCTGCCAAAGCTGCATCTGCATGACCATCAGTAAATACATCATAAAAATGATCCATGTTTCCAGCCCCTCCTGAAGCAATAATTGGTATGTTGAGTTTCTTAGATATCTTAGATGTCAACTCGTTGGCAAATCCTGCTTTAGTGCCATCATGATCCATCGATGTGAGCAATATTTCTCCTGCTCCACGCTCCTGAATCTCATAAGCCCAAGGTTCGGTTTGTATATCGGTAGGCTTGCGCCCTCCGTGGGTATGGACTATATTTCTATCACCCTCATCTTTCGTATCAATGGCAACGACTATGCATTGACTGCCAAACTGAAGTGCTAATTCGTCTATCAATTCAGGTCGTCGTACAGCAGAAGAATTTATTGATATTTTATCTGCCCCTGCGTTGAGTAAGGCGCTGACATCCTGAACGGAAGATATTCCTCCCCCAACTGTAAAAGGGATATTAATTTGTCTCGCAACATTCCGCACCAGTTCTACCAGTGTCTTCCGATTTTCGACAGTTGCCGTAATGTCCAAAAACACCAACTCGTCAGCGCCTTGTTCGGCATAAATGGCACCTTGTTCTACTGCATCACCAGCATCTCTCAGCTCTACAAAATTTACTCCTTTTACCGTACGCCCATCTTTAATATCGAGACACGGAATTATTCGCTTTGTTAGCATATTGAATTAATAATATTTTTATAATAATGAGAAATAATGCTGTTTTCTGATCGCACTAATGCCATTTGCCCAATTCTTTGATAGATATTCTGTTTTCATAAATCGCTTTACCTACAATCACTCCATGAAGTGGCAATTCATCCAATTTATAAATATCATCCATAGTAGCGACTCCACCACTTGCAATGATTTCCAATTCAGGAAATTTATCAGTCATGCTTTTGTAAAGTTCTACTGCCGGGCCCGCCAACACGCCATCTTTACTCACGTCAGTAGTAATCACATACTTAATTGATTTGGTAATATAATTTTCAAGAAAAGCATCCAATTCCCAGGAGCTATCTTCTTGCCAACCACTAATTGCTATTTTGTCACTCAGTACATCTGCACCGAGAATGATTTTTTCAGGGCCATATTCAGTCAACCAGTTTTCGAAGAGATCTGGATTTTTTACAGCAACACTTCCTCCCGTTACTTGTCTGGCTCCTGAGTCAAATGCAATTCGAATATCTTCATTGGATTGCACTCCACCTCCAAAATCAATCTGAAGTTCGGTATGAGAGGCAATGCGCTCAAGCACTTTATAATTTATAATTTTTTTCTCTTTTGCACCATCTAAATCTACTACATGCAGCCTTACTATTCCTGCACCTTCAAAAGCCTTTGCAACCTCCAATGGATCTTCATTGTAAATTTTCTTTTGCTGGTAATCGCCTTTTGTTAGGCGCACTGCCTTGCCATCAATGATATCTATTGCTGGGATTATTATCATAATTATAATTTCAAAAAGTTTTCTAATAAATGTTGACCTACTTGCCCGCTTTTTTCGGGGTGGCCTTGAATAGCGTAGTAATTGTCTTTTTTTAAGGCTGCGCTAAATTCATTGATATAGTCAGTTTTGGCAATAGTTTCACTGCCAATCTCACAGTAATAACTATGCACAAAATAAATATAGGCCTCACTGGGCAATCCTTGAAACAGTTCTCCTTTGGTATCAAATAGTTTGTTCCAACCCATGTGAGGTACTTTCAATTTCGGTTCAAAGCGAATTACGTTTAGATCAAAAATGCCCAGGCAATCTGTATTATTCTCCTCAGAATATTTGCACATTAATTGTTGCCCCAAACATATTCCAAGAAATGGCTGCGAAAGATCCATAATCACCTGATCTAATTTTCTCTCTCGTAGATAATCCATGGCAGTGCTTGCTTCCCCAACGCCGGGAAAAATAACTTTATCTGCGTTTTTGATTATATCAGGATCATCACTCAAAACAGGTTCAATTCCCAGTCTATTTAGCGTATTGGTTACTGAAACAACATTACCGGCATTATATTTTATTATTACTACATTCATTAGATTTTTGGATTATCGCTGATAACAAAAAGTCTGTTTTAATAAGAATAAATGAGATCATATGCAGCCCTCATCTTATCACAAAGTTGTCTTGATTCCTTAAAATCCAGCGTTTGTTGCCCATCAGAAAATGCCTTTTCAGGTGTGGAATGGGTCTCATATATTATCCCATCTGCCCCTGCCATAATTGATGCCAACGCCATGGGTTCTACGTGTCTTCGTATCCCAATTCCATGAGAAGGATCTGAAACCACCGGCAAATGTGTTTTTTCTTTGAGGATTGGAATTGCATTTAAGTCCAGGGTATTCCGACTTGCTTTTTCATAAGTACGGATTCCGCGTTCACAGAGAATTAATTTTTCATTTCCTCCTGAAAACACATACTCAGCTGAATAAAGTAGCTCATCAATTGTACCTGAAATTCCTCTTTTAATCATCACAGGTTTATCAATTTTTCCCAGGGCGTCCAGCAAATTGTAGTTTTGCGTATTTCTCGCACCCACCTGAAATACATCCACATAATCCAGCATTGCTTCAATCTGAGAAACTTGCATCACTTCTGTAATTATTTTTATTCCAGCAGCCTTTGCATGATAATGCCACAGTTTTAATCCATCTATTCCCAGTCCTCTAAATGCATATGGCGAGCTGCGCGGTTTGTAAACACCCCCACGCATTATTCTTATTCCATTTTCTTTTAAGTGATCAATTGTCTCAATGATTTGTGATTCTGTCTCGATAGAGCATGGCCCGGCCATAATTGCCAAGGAACCACGACCGATAGTTACACCATCTCCAAGATCAAGGACTGTCGGATTCACTTTCCATTTTCCGGACACCAGTTTGTAACTATCAGAAACAATATGGATATCTGCTATGCCCGGCATATTTCCAATCTGACGGATATCAAATTCCTTAGTACCAATTCCAATGAGATAGACTCCATTTTGTGTTACAACCTCATTGGCTTCATACTTGAAACTATGAACTTTCTTTATGATAGCCTCTTTTTGTCCAGATTCGATATTATTTTTTAATTGTATAATCATTTGTTACTGAATTCAAATTATGCTTTCTGCTCACTTCCTTTAACTGATTGAACAAAATTAGAAATGTCGTTTTCCAACGATTTTGAATTTCTAATTACATCAATAAATGCAGATCCGATGATCGCACCGGATGCATGTTGACATGCCCTGTCAAATGTTTCTTTATTAGAAATCCCAAAACCAATCAGCGTAGGATTTTTCAATTTCATGGCTTTCACCCTGGCAAAATAATTAATCTGATCTGATGTGATATTCCCTTTTGCACCAGTTGTTCCTGCCAGTGCAACCATATAAATAAATCCAATAGAATTGTCATCAATTTCTTTTATTCTTGCTTCTGAGGTTTGCGGTGTGATCAAAAATATATTGAAAAGACCATGTTTATCAAAAGTAGATTTATATTCATCGATATACTCCTGCATTGGCAAATCTGGCAATATAAGTCCATCAATACCAATTTCTTCACATTTCTCACAAAATACTTCTAGTCCATATTGCAATACGGGATTGATATATCCCATAAGAATAATTGGTGTATTTACTTCTTTTCTGATGTCTGCCAATTGTCGAAAGATCAATTTGAGAGAAATACCATTGTCCAGCGCAACTTTATTGCTTTCCTGAATTGTAGGTCCATCGGCAACAGGATCGGAAAACGGAATTCCTACTTCTATTATATCCGCACCTGATTTTTCAAGATATTTTATAATATTGGCTGTACTGTCAAGACCTGGAAACCCCGCAGTAAAATACACCGATAAAATATTATCCTTCTTTTCTTCAAATAGTTGTTCTATTCTATTTTTTGATATAATCTCTGCCATTGTATTTCTAATAACTTTATCCAAAATCCTTGAGGTTTTTAATACTTCCCACATTTGATATAAGTTTCTAAATCTTTATCCCCTCTACCTGAAAGATTTAGCACAACTACATCATCTTTTTCAAACTTTATTTTCTCCAAACCGGCCAGCGCATGGGCTGTTTCTATGGCTGGAATAATCCCCTCAAGTCTGCTCAAAAGTATGCCGGCTTTCATAGCTTCTTCATCTGTAGCGCTATAAAAATCTGCTCTACCCGATTGGAATAAGTGTGCATGAACAGGTCCTATTCCTGGGTAATCCAACCCCGCTGAAATAGAATATGGCTCTACTATCTGTCCGTCATCAGTCTGCATCAGTAATGTTTTAGACCCATGCAAAACCCCAGGTTTACCTAGTGCTGTGGTAGCAGCAGATTTGCCCGATTCTATTCCAAGTCCAGATGCTTCTACAGCAACCAACTTTACATTTTCATTGGCATAATAATGATAAAATGCTCCGGCAGCATTGCTTCCTCCACCAACACAGGCGATCACATAATCTGGATTTTCTGACCCTTCGGTCGCTTTCAATTGCCATTTGATTTCTTCGCTGATCACAGACTGAAATTTGGCTACCATTTCGGGATATGGATGTGGCCCAACCACCGAGCCAATAATATAATGTGTATCAACAGGATGATTGATCCAATGTCGCATGGCTTCATTTGTGGCATCTTTGAGTGTTTTACTACCGCTCTTGGCTGGCCTCACTTCTGCTCCCAAAATACGCATTCTTTCGACATTTGGCTTTTGCCTTGCCATGTCTATCTCGCCCATATAAACAATGCATTCCAATCCCATAAGCGCACAAACAGTGGCTGTAGCTACGCCATGCTGACCAGCACCGGTCTCGGCAATTATTTTTTGTTTGCCCAATCTTTGCGCAAGCAATATCTGTCCGATAGTGTTGTTCACTTTGTGAGCTCCGGTATGACACAAATCTTCTCTTTTCAGATAAATTTTGGTTTGGTATTTTTCTGAAAGTCGCTGTGCAAAATATAGTGGCGTTGGTCTGCCTACATAAGTTTTGAGCAGGTGATCAAAATCCTTTTTAAAACTTTCATCATTTAAAATGGATAAATAATTCTGCCGCAGTTCCTCTACATTTGGGTAAAGCATCTCAGGAATATATGCCCCTCCAAAATCCCCATAATATCCACGCTTATCAACTTCAATATTCATTTTGAAACTATTTATTCTTTATTTAGAGTCTGTCCACAAACTCTATTTAACTCTTGTAGTTGTTCTTTCAGTTTTTGTAACATTGGGATTTTTTTCGACCCCGGAGAAGACTCAAATTTGCTGTTCACATCAATGGCGTGAATTTTAGTTAAATCCAATTTTTGTAAATCTCCAATATTATCAATGCTTATTCCCCCACTTAAAAAGTACTTTTTTTTCATAGCATAGTTTTTCAATACGCTCCAATCAAAAGATTTCCCTGAGCCACCATATTGTTTGGTTTTGGTATCGAAGAGAAAATAATCCGCAACCAAATCATATTTCTTCAGCAGTTCAAAATCAAATGCCTTATCTACTTGAAACGCTTTGATAATTTTCACACCCATTTTTCTTAATTCCTCACAAAACTCAGGAGACTCACTTCCATGAAGTTGTGTGAAATCCAACTGGTATTTACTTATTTTATTATAAATAAAATCTATGGTCTCATTGACAAATACTCCAACTTTGCTGGTATTCTGATTTGCCATTTTCGGCATCGCAAAATCATCTCCTACATATCTTGGAGATTTTTGATAAAATACAAATCCAGCATAATCTGGTGCTAGTGCAAGCACATCAGATATATTATCTCTCAAACCACATACCTTCCATTTGATCTGATTCATGATACCTTAACTTTGCGCATTCTTTACTTTTTGAATAAATGCTGCACATGCCAATCCCGGCTGGTCGTGTGACATAAAATATTCCCCAATTAAAAAACCTTGAAATCCATGCTTCATCAACTTGATCACGGTTTCTGGGCTACTTATCCCACTTTCAGAAATCTTCACAAATTGATCGGGGATAGCATCTGCCAATTCAATGGAAGTTGCTATACTTACGTCAAATGTTTTCAGGTTTCGATTATTTACACCCACCACGTCGAGATGCTCATTGAGATGACTTTTTAGCTCTTCCAAATTGTGGACTTCCATCAAAACCTCCAGGCCAAAGGATTTTGCAAATTGAGCCAACTCACTTAAGCGCTGTGGAGACAGCACCGCTGCTATGAGCAATATGGCATCTGCTCCAATAGACTTGGCTTCCACAATCTGGTATTCATCAATGGTAAAATCTTTTCTGAGGATCGGGCAATAGTTGTACTTTCTGACCGTGGTAAGGTCTTCGTTTTTACCACCAAAAAATGCTGTATCTGTCAACACAGAAATGACCGATGCTCCACCTTGCATGTAAGCTATGGAAGTTTGCTCTACAGAGATGTTTTCATGAATCATCCCTTTGGAAGGTGACTTTCTTTTAATCTCGGCAATAATGCCAGCTTTGTCTTCACGCAGCAAATATTTTCGTAACGAAATAGTTTTGGAAGAAAAATATATACTTTTTTCCAGCAGTTTGGTAGGGTACAAACTTTTCCTTTCTGCCACTTCTTTTGTTTTGTTCGCTATTATTTTTTGTAAAATATCCATTTATATCTCCATTAATTTTTTAAAGCTCTTTAGTGCCTTTTTTGATTCCAATGATGTCCTGGCTTTTTCGACAGCTCCTTGCAATCCCAAGGAATTGTCTGCACAATACAATGCCATGCCAGCATTAGCCAAAGCGATTTCCTTTTGAGCTAAAGTTGATCTATTTTCCAATACTGCCAAAAAAATGTTGGCCGAATCTTCTACCGTTTCACCACCGGATAACTCCTTAGCATCATAAGTATTCAATCCCAAATCTGCTGGGCTAATGACCTGTTCATTATTGCGACTTATTATTTTGAAATCGCCTGTCAGTGATACTTCATCATAGCCATCGAGCGCATAGACTACCATAAAATCAGTATCGGATTGCTGAAACAAATAGCCGTACAATCTTGCCAATTCCCTGCTGAAAACGCCTGTCATTTGCTTCTTCGGAAAAGAAGGATTGACCAACGGACCCAGCATATTGAAAATTGTCTTTATCCCCAACTCCCTTCTGACAGGAGCTACGTTTTTCATGGCAGGGTGAAATAACGGCGCATGCAAATAGCATATTCCACATTCGTCCAGTGCATGCCGCAAAACATTTTGATCGTTTGTGAATTTAAATCCAAAATGTGCCAACACATTCGAAGATCCACAT
This sequence comes from uncultured Roseivirgaceae bacterium, assembly GCA_964507705.1. Taxonomy (GTDB): domain Bacteria; phylum Bacteroidota; class Bacteroidia; order Cytophagales; family Cyclobacteriaceae; genus JAAUQL01. The sequence goes on from CAZDRA010000031.1 coordinate 8,208, forward strand.
GCAGAAGAAACGCTGTTGTTTCCGTGTTTGGTGACATGCTGTCCGGCACCTGCAACTATAAAAGAGGCCAATGTCGAGATATTGAAAGTGTCTTTGCCATCACCGCCGGTCCCACAAAGATCTATGGCATTGTATTCCTTGAGATCCATCTGGACACACAACTCAAGCATAGCTTCACGAAATCCCATCAATTCTTCAACGGTGATGCTTCTCATCTGGTAAACCGTGAGAAAAGCAGCCATTTCAGCGTTATTGTATTTCCCTTGCGCGAGATTGCTCAAGACTTCCCTGGCTGTAGCCCGATCAAGATATTTATATTTAAAAAGTATGTTAAGTATTTCTTTCATGTTTTTCATTTAAAAGTAGAAGACAAAAGCTACCATCTTCTGTCTTCATTTCAACCAATTATTTATTAGTTGCTTTCCGTTTTCTGTCAAAATGGATTCGGGATGAAATTGCAGGCCGCGTACATCATATTCCTTGTGACTAAGCCCCATAATAATGCCTTCATTATCCATGGAATTTACGACCAATTGCCCATCGGGGCTTATACCATTTACCGCCCAAGAATGATACCTGCAAACCATAAATTCTTTGGGGATTCCATCAAATATATAATCGTCGGATTGTAATATTTTAATGTTTGTACCCACTCCATGAAGTACTTCTTTCATATTAAATATGCTGCCACCATATACTTCTCCAATTCCTTGATGCCCCAGACATATGCCCAAAATGCTTTTTGAAGGTCCGTATTTTCTTATCAGATCCAACATAATTCCCGCTTCGGAAGGAATACCCGGACCTGGCGATAATAGAATCTTGTCATACTTTTCTACATCTTCAAGTGCGATTTTATCATTGCGCACGATATCCATATTTTCTCCATAACCCAGTTCTTTGATGATATGCACCAGGTTATAAGTAAATGAATCGTAATTATCTAAAACAAGTATTCTCATTAAATATCCAGTTTTTCTGCCTCCTGAATGGCAGTTCTTAGCGCAGCAAGCTTGTTATTTACTTCCTGCAATTCGTTTTCTTCCTTTGATTTTGCCACAACCCCGGCCCCTGCTTGATAATAAAGCGTATTGTTTTTGCTGAGAAAAGACCTGATCATAATGGCATGATTGAACTCGCCATTGAAACCAAGAAAACCTATTGCCCCGCCATAATAACCTCTTCTGGTTTTTTCGTAAGTATCTATCAATCCCATGGCCTTATGTTTGGGTGCTCCGGAAAGCGTCCCCGCAGGAAATGTATCTGCCACCACCTGAATGGTGTTCGTTTCTTTTTTAAGTTTCCCTACTACTTTGGAAACCAAGTGAATAACATGAGAGAAATATTGTACCTCCTTAAAGGTTTTCACTTCTACATCAGATCCATTTCTGCTAAGATCATTTCTGGCAAGATCCACGAGCATCACGTGTTCGGAGGTTTCTTTTTTATCATCGAAAAGTTTCTGTGCCAATTCCGCATCGGCCTGATCATTTCCAGTTCGGCGGAAAGTTCCAGCAATTGGATAGATTATGGCGCTATCGTCTTTTATCACTATCTGTGCTTCCGGAGACGAACCAAATATCTTATAGCTGCCATAATCGAAATAAAATAGATAAGGCGAAGGGTTTACAGAACGCAGGGTACGATACACATTAAATTCATCACCAAGAAAGCTAGATTTAAATCTTCGGGAAAGAACGATCTGAAATACATCGCCTCTAAGACAATGATTGATGCCTTTGGTCACGATATCTTTATACTCCTGGTCGGTAAGATTGGAGGTTTCATCCTTATTCCAAATAAACCGATAATTCGGAAAATTCTTGCTTTTAACCGAATCCACGACTTCGCTGATGTTGCTCTCAGATTCGTCATTCTCCAGCTGGTGATCAAATATGTACAATTCGTTTTTGAAGTGATCTACTACCAAGATGTTTCTGTAAACCGAATATACCATATCCGGAATTTGGTATTCATCTTCTTTTGCGCTATCAAACTTAACATCTTCGTAATATTGAACCGCATCATAACTCATGTAGCCAAATAATCCATTGGTAATGAACTTATGATCACTGCTTTCTTGATCGAAAGATTGCATGAAACTGTTCAGCTCTTCAATGGCTTGCTTTGGATTGTCAAGTTCCTTTTTGATAGAGCGCCCATCCGGATTTGAAATTTCTACTCTACTGTTTTTCAACATAAATGTTGCAATGGGATTGCAGCAAATATAACTGTAGCTATTTTCATCTCCGTGATAATCTGAACTCTCCAACAGTAAGGTATTGGCAAATTTGTCCCTAAGCATCAGATAAATACTAACCGGTGTAATTACATCGGCCAGCATTTTGATATGTGTACTTTTTAGATTGAATTTTTTCAACGGTTTGTAATTTTTAAAACAAAAAAGGCTCGCCGAACGACGAGCCTTTTTTTATATTTATATATATAGGTCTCAGTTCAGCTCGGATTAAATAATCTATGCCACCACCAAAATCCTATATAATAAGTTCCTTTTTTCATTGTGCAGCAAAATTAGAAAAGCCAATATTAATTGCAAAGACTTTTCATTTATTTATCCTTGATAATTAATGATTCTGGTGGGATGTCAATTAATTAATATTGAATAACGGCGTTAAAAAAAGAAAAATATTAACGAATAATAGAAGTTAAAATAGGTTTTTACTAAATTAAGGCTGTTTTTAAATCCTAAGTCAATTGGGCATATTAAGAGATAATTTTTTACTTAAATTAATAAAATAAAAATGGAATTTACCTACATTAAGTTTTTAGCAGTTTGGCAAATAATAGCATTGGGCATTACCGGAATTTCATTTATTGCCGGAATAGTAATATTTATTGTGAATAAAATTAGATTTACGGCAATATCAGACTACAAACAAAAATATGACTATCTGGGGGCCAATGATACCAAGATGGTTTTTTACGTCATTATCGCCTTTTCGGTTTCGTTGATATTCTTTATAAATTCTGTTTATCACGAGACAGTGCAATTAAGTTTTATTTGGTTTTTTGTAAGAATGTTTGTCGCAATATGTATTGGCACAATGATCATTTATATTTCATATCTAATGATGAAATATGCGTACCCGAGCACGTTAGAAAAGAAAATGAAAAAATGGAGGTATAAGCCACGTAAAAACAAAAATAATGGCAATGTCATGAAACTTCTGAGTGAAGACGAAGAAGATGTACATTTGGATGAGGGGATGCAAGCCGAGGAAAATGTTTTTTCTGTAGATTATGATGTTTGGGTAGATGAGGAAACCGGAGATATTCAAATAGAAAAATACCCCGGACACCTTATCGCATACCAGTGTAACTCTTGTGGTTTCAAAACAATGAAACTCATAAAAGAAGAAATTATAACTGCTCCTACGGAACACACAGATGGGGAGATGATAAAGAATTATCAATGTTCTTATTGCAAAGCTAAGAGAAGTAAAACTGTAAAAGTCGCCAATCTTTCGCAAACTGAATCACATTATGAATTACCGGCGCATCTGCATTTCAAAGAAGAAGAGAAAGTTAATTTAGTTACGTTGGAACTACATATCAGCAATGGTAAAACAAAGACTTTTGAATTCAGTTCAACAAAGCAGGCAAGTGAATTTTTAGAAGAATATAAAATTGGCGATTAATAAATTGCTTATATTTTAATTAAAAAAGAGACTTAATTCAGTCTCTTTTTTTTGCTCAAAGGAATCATATGTTCTTCAAAGAATTTTTAGGCGTTTCAATATTTTTTTAAAATGAATTTGGTTTAATCTCTATTCCAATCATCATTTATTATAGAAATAGTGATATTTGGAATATTATTAAATACGAAGCCAATTTCTGCTTTGTTGGCTCATGGGCATTCCATTATAATTTGAAGCCTCACATTGATCGATCCTCTAAATTTTAATAAAAATCTTTCTTTTATACATCCAGTTACATATATACCATAACAAATAAACAACGATGATGCCGGTGATCAAATTAGCAGATGCCTCTCCTGTCCAGCCAAATAATGCCATGGAAAAAGGATAAATAATGTTTTGAATAAATTTTGAACCACCCACGTGGGCAAACAAGTAAATAAACAATGAATTCATTCCTACAATTGCAAAAAACAAGGACCATTTTTTTTGTTTCAAAATATCAATTAGCCAGTACGAAAATGCAAGAGCCAAAAGTGTCCATCCTCCTGAAGCGATTACAAATGACGAAGTACAAATTTTCTTAATAATTGGTGTGATGGGATCAATAGCATGACCAACTACTACTCCGATAAGGCCTGCAACCATGAGAATTTTCAGTTTTTGTATGTCCGTTTTTTTGCTCATCAATAATTGCCCCGCAAGTACTCCCCAAATGGTGTGCGCTGCTGTTGGTATCGCATTGAAAGACACCCAATGTCCTGAAAGATTAGCTCCTCCATATTGTAAGTCAAGCCAGGTGCCAAAGTTTTCATTGGCAATAAAAGCGTGATTGAATCCCTCTATTGGAAAAAACCTATAAATGAGTTCAGTAGCTGCTAACAGCGTAAAAGAAAAAATGAGTTGTATTTTTACTGACTTATTCATTACTAAAAATGCTAACAAATAAGTTACTGATAGTTGTGCCAATACATTTTGAAATTCGAATACTATTTTCCCTGAGCCTATACAAGCCAATGACCAACCCAAAAGCAAAAGTATAAAGGCTCGTTTGAATGTATGCGCACGATTTTGAGCCATAGTTTTACCCTGTTTATTACGGTGGTAAAAGGAATATGGCATGGCAACGCCTACAATAAACATAAAAAAGGGTTGAATCAAATCCCAAAAACGCAAACCATTCCATGGGTGATGCTGGAATTGTATTCCAAGACTATAAATTATTGTTCCTTCCAATTCAGGGTTCGTCATTAGTGAATATAGTCCTGATGCTTCGGTTATGAGTAAAAACATAGTAAATCCACGAAAAAAATCGAGAGAGAACAAGCGTTCGCTTTTCAAATCAGGGCTTAGGTTAGTCATAGTAAGAAATTTTAGTGAAATCTTGTTTATGGTTTGCGGCTAGTTCAATTATTGATTGGGAAAATAAACTCTCACTTTATCGTGCATGGTGTAGAGTCGATATTTGTCTCCATCATGAACAAGAATAGGGCTGGAAATATTTGTATCATCATCAACTGTAGTAAATATTGGGTTGTTCTCATACTTAGTCCAATGGATTAAATCATCTGAAACAGCAGCATTTGAATTCCAGGTAGTCCAATCTTCATCTGGAGTGGCGTGGTAATAGGCATAATATTTTCCTTTGTGTTTAACAATCTGGTTTATCGCCACTCCAAAAATATCATATTTTTCAGGCCCCATTTCGATTACAGGTTCATCCTGAATATTTGTCCAAACTTTACGGTCTTTAGATTTTGCAAGCCAAATACCCAGATCTCCTCTTTCATAAAATAAATACCATATATCATTTTCCACCCACAAAGTCGGTGTGCCATAAGCTCCTTTTTTTATTGGATCGCCGTTTACCATTCGTATATCCAAATCGCCCAGACTTTGCCAATTAATTCCATCAGGAGATGTAAGCATGTGAGACACATCATTGATACCCTCAGCAACTATATAATATGCATCATTATGCTTTAACACGTGCACATCTTCAGTCCAATACTCTTCAAATATTGGGTTTTCAGGATACCTTGTCCATTCAATTCCATCGCTTGATGTAGCATATCCAAGGTGCTTCACTGAACTATCTATTCCATCATATCCTGTGTACCACATTTTATAAATACCATCTTCTTTCAAAATATATCCTCGTTCGCGAATACTGGAATCCCAGGTTTCTTTGCCTGTTCCTGTAAAAAGCGGATTATTATTGCTTGGGGTAAAATCAACTAACTCTGATGGGAATTTAAAGACTTGATCAAGTTCTTTCTTTTTTTTAACCTTACAAGCACTTACTATAAACGTTGCTGCCAAAAGGTTAACTAATATTATTTTTTTCATGCTGATACTTTTAGAATTAATAAATTTAATTGTATGTCCATTTTAATTATTCAATCTCCAATTTTTTCTGGATATTTTCTAAAGATATTCCTTTTGTTTCTATCATTTTAAATATTACCCACAGCAGTTGTAGGATCATACAAAAAGCATAAAAAGCAAATGTATATCCGCCTGACTTTTCTGCAATTAAAGGAAATGTCCAGGATATCGCCGCTGCGGCAATCCAATGAACAGCTGTTCCTAAAGATTGTCCCCGGCCTCTCACTCTATTTGGGAATATCTCGCTGAGATAAACCCATATCACTGCTCCCTGGCCAAATGCATGAGATGCTACAAATAGAAAAATGCTGACTAACACCAGCATACTACCCTCTTTGGTAAAATTATCTCCATAGTGCAGAAAAGCCCAGGCGATCATACTCAAACTAATGATGTATCCTACCGACCCAATGATCATTAATATTTTTCTTCCCACTCTATCGATCACTGCCATGGCGGCAACCGTAAAAATGAATAACACACCACCGATCCCCATACTGTTTAGCAGAGCTGCACTTTTGCCGTAACCCGCCATATTAAAGATTTCTGGTGCATAATATAAAACTGCGTTTATTCCAGAAAGCTGGTTAAATAATGCCAGCAATATGGCCAGCATGATTGGTGTTCGGTATTTCTTTGTAAAAAAAGGTTCTTTTAGTGAATGATGCTGCAAGTCCAGGGATTTTTGAATTTCCACAATTTCATCATCTACATTTCCTGAATCAGTCCCACATTTATTAAGCACCTCTCTTGCTTCATCAACAAGATTATTTGCAATTAGCCAACGCGGACTGCGAGGAGTGGCAAACAAAAACAGAAAAAATAGAGCTGCTGGAACCGCCTCTACGCCAAACATCCATCTCCATTCTATCACCCCGAGTTCCATTCCACTTATTGTATAATTAGACAGGTAGGCCAGCAACATGCCTAAAACAATATTTAACTGAGCAACAGCTACCATTTTACCTCTTATTTTTGCTGGAGATATTTCGGCAATGTACATAGGAGATACAACTGAAGCTCCTCCAACCCCAAAGCCTCCTATCAATCTAAAGGCAATAAAACTGTACCAGTCCCATGCTAGTCCCGAGCCAATTGCCGAGATAAAGTAAAGCAAGGCAAGGATAAATAATACGTATCTCCTGCCGTATTTATCACTAAACTTCCCTATTGTCAAGGCACCTATAATTGTACCAATCAATGCACTGGCTACTGTAAAGCCAAGTTCAAATTTTGATAACTCGAAGGTAGTAGATAGCCATGATGTTGTGCCGGAAATAACAGCTGTATCAAAGCCAAACAATAATCCACCAAGCGCAGCAACAATTGATGATAATAATAATGTTTTCTTCATGTTTTTATAATTTCATTTTTTATTTCAAATAGGTTTCTATTTTGGGTGGTGCATGGGATCTGAAACTAAAGATCTTTCCGGATAAACTTTCAATTGCATAGTATCTAATAAAGTGATAAACCCTTCATCTATTTCGCCATCTTCATTCAGCATATTATCTAAATCTAAGCTAAGGTGTTTTGCTAAAAATCCATAAGCAGCTTTTCTTTTCGAAAATCCATAATCATGAACTTCATCTTCAAACCAGGCATATTCTACATTTTCTTCAGCATCAAATAAGCTATAAATATTGTTTATATATGGGTACTCAACAGTCGGATAATTTTTTGTCCAGTCATCTCCATTTCCTATTATCATGAGCGGTTTTGGGGCAATAGATGCCGCAATCTCCACATTGTTGGTTTCAAAATCACCTGATTTATGAATGGGTTTGCCGCTTTCGCACACGCAACCGCCATAAAAATGTGCCGATACCATCACGGTAGGAACAGATACAGATATCCTGTCATCCAAGGCAGCAATCAAGAAAGTCTGCGTTCCTCCTCCCGAAGCGCCCGTAATGCCAATCCGGTTTGCATCGACATAATCGAGAGAAGTAATAAAATCGAGAATTCTTATTCCGTTGTAGCATTGGTATGTGAGCGCCTCGGGGCTAAGGTGTACGTGTTGGATATCTTCGCCTGTGCCGTACATATCCCAGACAAAAACGATAGCTCCCATTTTTGCTAATGAAGCACTTCGATATTGTACATCTGGGCGCAACCTGCCATAGCCTTCCGGTTCAAACCAATGTCCGTGAGGACTAATCACTGCCGAGTTTTTCTCTTTAAGCGTTGTGGGTTGATAGAGGTTTCCTGTTACAAAATAACCTGGGTGCATTTCCAAGGCAATATTTTCTACTGTATATCCATCCATCTCCGCTTTTTCACTTCGAGTAACATTTATCGGATGCACCCAGTACTCTTTTGGTATTTTATCCAATTCGGCTCCTTGACGGATTTGAGCTCGAATGTCTTTTGATCTTGCTTTCCAGTCTTCTGCCGAACTATAATTCTTCGATAGTTCATCGAGTCTCAGTACGGCTTCCGCTTCGGTCAAATAAGCACCAACGCAGAGTTCTATCTCACTTTCAATCGTGCTTTCTTTGCTTTCGTTTTCCTTGCTTTTGCATGATACGATCAATAACAGGATCAAAAATAAGTATGTCGAATTCAGTAATATTTTCATAATATTAAGGGTTTAGTAAATTATATTAAATATTAATTTTAATTAGCATTAATAACTGCTCGGCTGGCCCAATGAGCCAAGCTCTTAGTTGGTGATTCCATGCCTATGTTTTATAGTATTAGTCAATGGAAATTATAATAAAAATCAAATTCACATTTCTAAAACATAAAATTATCCCCCAATATGACCCTGCTTTATTGGCGTTCTGAGTAGGTCATTACTTCTAAAAAACCAATCGGTGGTATTGTCGGCACTCCCGGCAGGGGGGATGAGTTTCTTGCGATACTGCACATCAATCGGCGGTTTGGATATCACCAAATTCAGAGGAACTGCCGAGTTTTCATTTACCACGGCATATTCTTCATTATCTTCATGAATATTGCTCCAGGCATGTTCGCAAGGTTGAAAATCTGCACGAGCTACATAAAGCTTTTCGCCCTGATTTAGCACTACAGGGACTAAATTTTCTGTTTCTCCTTTGAGAAATGCGGGGATGGTAAAATTATCGGCCAGCTTCTCGCCGCGGTCTCTGGCAGCGGCCAGATAACTCCTACTTTTATTTACCGGATGATCAAAGGCAAGCGGGTCGATAAACGTGCAAACCTTGCTTTTGTTATGATCACTAATCATGGTAAAATCTTCAAACTTGGCAGGGATCATGTCGATGTATCCTTTTTCATTCCATAAACTGTCGAAGGTCCTGTCAGGGTCTGCGATCATGACGTAAGTCCATTTTTCACTCCACGATTCATTGGGAGGAAGAAAACCGTTGATGACAGCTTTGGCGTCAATGGTGCCGGAAGGGATGTCATCTTTGCCAGAATATGCAATCGGGTCATAGACAAAAACATTGTTATGTGAATGTCTTGGAAGAAATGGGGTAACCAGGCCTTTGTTGCAAACAGCGTCATTGATACCTATATAAATAGAAAGGACAGTTTCGGGTACCTGAGGAATTAAATGGGCGAGTTCAAGGGCTTCTATTCCTTCATTTTCGCTTAGATATTGGGAGTATCGTTTTAATAAAAAATATGAGTTTTCTAAAAACGACAGATAATCGTTGCTGGACCATGAGCTCAATTTGGGTATAATTAAGCTGTCTTTAATTGCTTTATTTTCCATATAGATATACGCTCTTTACTTTTGGGTAGAAAATTTATAAACAATCGTTTGCTTGTATTCCTCACCGGGCTTTAGCACAATTGAGCTAAATTGAGATTTGTTGGCAGCATCGGGATAGCCTTGAGGCTCAAAGCAAAAAGCACCATATTTATCGTATGACTTGCCTTCTTTTCCGGGTTTCCCTTCAAGAAAATTACTGGTATAAAAATGCATACATGGCTGGGTGGTGAATACTTCCAGGATCCTGCCGTTTTTCAGATCAACCGCTCTGCCTGCAAAATCAAGCGCTCCTTGTGCTGTGTGATTCAATACATAATTTAGATCGTACCCTGCAAACTTCTTTTTTGACATCGCATGCATTCTCGATCCAATCGTGCGCTTAACAGCAAAATCTATTGGCAAGCCTACTAATTTTGCAATTTCACCAGTCGGAATGAGATCGTCATCGGCAACGGTGTATTTATCAGCATTGATATGAATCTGCTGATCAAGAATAGTTCCATTTCCTGCACCTTCCAGATTGAAATAACTATGGTGGGTCATGTTTACCAGCGTGGTTTTGTCCGTTGTTGCTCTATACTTAATTGTCAGTTCACCCTTATTATTCAGGCTATAAATAACCTGACAGGTGAGATTTCCCGGATACCCTTCTTCGCCATCTTTGCTGGTATATTCCAACACTACACCAACTTCATTTTCATTTTGAAATTCGCTTCCTTTCCATACCACTTTGTTGAAGGGTACTACCCCACCATGCAAATGATTGTTTCCGAAATCGGGTAATGTGTTTGGCGCCAGATCGTATGTTTTTCCTTCCAATTTAAAACTTGCTCCTCCAGTCCGGTTGGCCACACGGCCAATAGTTGCACCAAAGTAGTAAGGGTCATTTTCCCAGCCTGCAATATCATCGTAGCCCAACGAAATATCATCGATGTATCCATCCTTATCAGGAACTTTTATTCCGGCAATAATCGCCCCGTACTCAATAATCTCAATTTCAATATTGTTTTCATTGGATAAAAGGAAAGCATTTATCTGCTCGCCATTCTTGGTAGTTCCATAAGCCGATGTAACTATTTCCATATCTGTGCTTGTTGTGGGGTTTTGAATTTTAATAGCTTGTTTGTCCTTTTTAGCTTTTTGCTGACACTGAAAAAGCATCGCTATTGCTAAAATCAAGATAAGATGATTTTTCATTTTTCTGAGTTTCATTTTTATAGAAATTAGCTTTTAAAGAATTATTGGGTTCTACTATTGTTTTATGGAAATATAATTCCTCATTTATGTTTGAGCAGATCCTGAGGTTTTTCATTACCGGCAGGTTTATTATCTTCTTCTGTAAGGCTTAACAATGCTATGCCATTTTTTTTCTAAAAATTAAATTTTACGTAATCTACACTTCGCAGCACTTTGGTTTCCATAGGCTCAATTTGTGGCTTGATCATTGCGAAACCTAATAAATAATCTATGGATAATCAGATGATCTTTTGATTGACCGGATCCCAATGCACCATTCGCTTTTCGAAATAAGATTTCTTAGCCATTTGAATAGTGACCGCTTCCTGAAAAGCCCAGTCAATATTACAACTTGTCTCTCCTCCGTTTCGAATCACATCGAGCCATTCACGCAAGTGCAAATGCGTGACATCTTTTGATTTTCCTCCAATATTTACAGAAGTCAGGCCTCTGTCTGAATAATATTTTTCTGTAGCACTTGTTACAGCATCAGCTCCTCCTCTGTTTGGGCCTATAGAAAGCATGGGTTGGCTTGTGTCAATAATTTTTTTATCCAGCTTATCCTTATATTTTTCAGAACTTCCATCTGCTGTCACAGAAATACTACTACCTATTTCCATGCTCGCATCCCTTCCCATAAATACCCGGCCTCGCTTGTGGCTGTTTGCCAGGGTTGCACTGTAAATTAATGTCATCCCCCTGTCTGGATATTCAAAAACAGCTTGCATCAAATCCGGAGTCTCTCTTCCATCTTTGTAGTAATAAATCCCTCCGGTACTCATGCACGAAGCAGGTATTCCGCAATTTAAAATTCCATTTACGGCATCATACTCATGAGAAAAGAGTTGCCCGAGCAAGCCTGTTGCATAATCCCAGTATTTTGTCCAGTTATAGTACCTGTCGATACTGAACGGAACTTTCGGGCTGTCACCAAGCCATTGATCCCAATCAATACTTCTGGAATTTCCAGTTTTGAGTTTGCCATCGGAATTAAGGTGCCGCACCCATGCTCCTCTGGAGGAATTTCGATTTGTAGTAGTTTCTACCAAATTAACGTCCCCTAGTACACCTTTTTTTATAAGATCAGCGGCGTATGGATAAATGGGATTATGTCGTATTTGATGTCCGAGCTGGTAAATTAGCTTGCTGTCTCTCAGTGCTTCTTCTAATCGATATATTTCATCCTCAGTTCGTGTAGGTGCTTTTTCGCAATACACATGTTTGCCGGCATTGATTGCATCAATCGTAATTTGCGCATGATGATGATCGGGTGTAGCGATGATTACAGCATCAATTTCATCACTCGCAAGCAAATCATGATAATGCTTATATCGTTTTACTTTGGGTAAATTTTTCTCTCCGGCAAGAGCTTTTGCACTATTGCGGGCTGCGTCCTCAGCTCTTTCTGCGTGCTCATCAAATACATCACATACTCCGGTAAGGGCAAGGTTCATATCTCGATATGCCATCCAACTTTCAACCCGTTCTTTTGACATGCCATCAGTTCGTTCTTTGGGAGCGAAACCTGTATGATATAGCAGAGATTGAGACCGCGACCCCGCCCCAATTATTCCGAGTCGTATCATATCGCGAGGTTTACCTGATTTTTCTCCCGGCACAGTAAAATGCAATTCCTGATCGAGCCCGAGTTCATTGAACATATTTATAGGCTCTGGCTTTTTATCTATCTTTTTGCTTTTAGCATATCCATAACCAAATGCCCCAAGTACCGGTAACGAAGCAATCCCTTTGAGTAAATCTCTTCTCTTTATACTGCTTTGACTTTTGTTTTTTTTCTTATTTCGATCCTCCATAATTTTGTGTATTAATTACGTTACTGCACTTTCGTTTCAATTGGATTACTTTTTTTAAGACGAAAAATATCCAATCCATATTGCTCTCCCGATGGAAACATTGCCAATACAAATAATGCCGCTGCTTCAATCAACGTTTTATTTACAATCATATAATTCCCCTCAACAGGAACTGCATATTCCAGACCAATCCATGGTGGAGTACATAAATAATAAAATAATAACAACACAGCTCCTGATATGGCTGTTGCCCTTGTGAAAATTCCCAGAATCAACCCAAGTCCAATAAATACCAGACCCCATTGATTAATAAAATTTGCAGATTGTAAGGCTGCTGGGTTTTCAGCGATCGACTTAAAAACACCGGAAAATATTCCCTGAGATCCCATCAGGTAACCCACAGAAGTCCAGTCAGGATTAAGTACTTTGACTAAACCCTCATACAAAAAGTGCCACCCAATTAGAGTTCTTAATAAGAAAATGGAAATAGATTGTGTGCTTTTCATTATACTTAATTTTATATTTTTATTTCACTATAACATTTAATAGCCTATCTCGCATCTCATCGTATGCATCTCCTTTTTGAGGCCAATAGACTTTATCTTCCATTTCTATTTCATCCATGGCCTTCACCACTAATTCCCTTGCCATGGCTTTAATTTTTTCTGGCCCTACTTTCTGCTCAGCAAGCCAGAGCAATTCATAATCTTGCTGGCCTCTGCGGATATTTTTCAATCTGATGGAAGGCATGAAACGATTAATACCGCGGTTTTCTTCTTGCTGATGTGGCATTCTACCTGGGTAAAAGAGTATTCCATCTCCATTTCCCGATTCCATATGGTCATTGATATATGTCAGTGGTTCGTTAAAAATTCTTTGTTGTAATCCACCTTTTGGCCCCTTGGAATTGTGTTTCCAATGTGTGCTTTGCCATACAAACCAGGTATTGATACCAAAGAGGTATTTGATCCAGCCATTCACACGTAAATCAACGGCTGTGCCTTCAAGAATTACCGATCCATATCTGGGCCGGTTGCCATTGTAAAACCAATAATCCTTACCTTCTTTCTGAAGTCCTTCGAGCCGATCAAGCTCAACTCCATTAAACGCATCCCAAATATCTACTGCATCCTTAAGCTCTTCCACGTATCCTGTGGTTACTTGTATTTTAACCTTATTGCCCGGGCCGGGGTTTGACTTAATCCATCCTACCTGTTCATTAATGAATGAATATTGTGAAGGCCCTGGTTCATCGATCATGTATTTGAAATAAGTGACATCGGGGGCATTCTTTTCGAACCACAAAGCCCATTTGTCAGATTCTTTCTGTATGTCTTCCTTAGTGGTTCCCAATACCTGGCCACCATACATTCCAATAGGAAATAGCTTTTCTCCAATTCCTTCTCCAGGACCATGATACCCGTTAGCGGGCGTGAAAGCAGAACCATCCAAATAGGGTTTATAATCTTCAAGAATAGAATTGTCAAACGCAGATTGGTGTGCCTCAAACCCTCCGACCAATTCTAATCTATGACGGTGAGCTTCAATCTTAATCATCCGTCTGATTTCCTCGTTGTTTACTCCTGGAAAATAAGCACTTAGTTCATCCATTCCGGAGTTGAAAACCCAGACATTGGAATGATTTTCATCCGGTAAGTAGGCGTCAATAAGTTCTATTTGAATGGGAATTTTTGAGAATACTTTCCCTTCTGCCCATACCTGGATTTCAGATGTATATATTCCACTTGGAAATTGCCGGTCTCGCGGTAGGTATAAGTCTATCCAGAATCCTTGGTTTAGACTTGCCTCTCTCGGTATAACCTCAACAATATTCTGATGCCTGTACACTTCCTTTTTTGTTGGAGGAATAGTCAACGGAAAACCTCCCCGCCCAGCCAATGCATCTGAAGGTATTAATGCATCGGGAATCCATCCGATCATTTTTGAAGGGGCACTATTTTCTGAACCGTAAAACCAGTTGGGCTTTGTAGGATTTTTTACATTTAGATAGTGCTGGCTAAAAAATTCAATATAACCCTGATCTCCATATTTGATAGTTCCACTTCCTCCAATGATCTTCCCTGTTTTCTTGTGTTGAGGAGAATCCATAGATATTTCAAGGCCTTTGACTCCCGTACTATCCACTTCAACAATGACCTGAAAGCCAAGTACTTCATTGTACAATCCCCTGAGGTTTATCTGCTCCCCATCCCAAATACTGTTCTCACTTTTTGCTGAATGGTCAGTGTCATATTTAAATATTTTCTCTCCATCACCAATTGCCCAAGTGAAGACTATTTGGGCGTTCATATCAGAGAAAGTAAGCATTAATATTAGAATTGCGATGCTATAATTTATTGTATTTGGGGAGGTCATTTTAGTTTTTGTCACTATTTTAAATAAGAGATTTTACTTACAATTAATCTACAAGTAAATATATCAAACCTTTTGAAACCTTTTCGTTTTCTTTCTTTTTATTATTTTATACACCTTCAATATTTACGAAATTTTAAATAGTGAAATATCTGTTAGTCGCAAGGTCAAAAATTTAATCTACAAATTTCCTTTTTTAATTTCCTTTACAGCAAATGATGCTGCTCGTGCAGTAATTGCCATGAAAGTTAGTGATGGATTTTGAGTGCCCGTTGATGTCATACATGCCCCGTCTGTCACAAATACATTTTTGCATGCGTGCAATTGATTCCACTTATTAAGCAGAGAAGTTTTAGGATCAACACCCATCCTTACTCCGCCCACCTCATGAATATCTAGTCCCGGAGCTTGTTGACTATCTATTGTTTTAATATTCTTACAACCAGCTTTTTTTAACATCTCTGAACCTTGTTCATGAAAATCTTGCAAAAGTAAATCGTCATTTTCATTATATCCAACCGAAGCGATAACTTGTGGAATTCCCCATTCATCTGTTTGATCTTCGCTCAATCTTACGTGATCCTCTTTTTCAGGTATTTTTTCTATTTGAGCCATCATAGATATATCCCATTGACCAGGTTTTGAAATTTTATCTTTAAATTCGATTCCTATTTGGTCACCTTCAACTTCACGATTCCAGCTCTTTCGCAATGCACTGTAATGTATCATATATCCACCTTTAAAAGCCATATCTTGCTTACGAACATTTCTAAAATTAGGCATCAATATTTGGGTTGGCCTTCTACCATAATAATACGAATCTTCAAATCCATCGTAAGTTGCACTAATCCTTCCACGATAGATATGAAAAGAAATGTACTTACCCAAAAGTCCATTATCATTGCCCAACCCATTAGGGAATTTGTTTGATTTGGAGTTTAATAAAATCAAGTTGCTATTTATTGTAGATGCATTGAGGAAGATTACCTTGGCAAAATATTCCGTAGTTTCTTTAGTAAACCTATCAATCACCCTCACGCCAGTGGCCTTTTTTTGCTGTTCATCATAAATGATAGAATGCACGATTGCGTTTGTACGCAAAGTCATGTTTCCTGTCTTTTCTGCCCATGGAATAGTAGAAGCATTAGCACTAAAATATCCCCCGAATGGGCAACCGCGATAACATAATGTACGCGCTTGACATTTACCTCTTCCCTGCTCCAAATGAATTTCTTTTGGTTCGGTAAGATGAGCACATCGTCCAATAATCGGAAAACGATCCTTATAATTATCTTTGATAGATTTTTGAATGTGCTTCTCTACAACATTAATTTCCCAGGGAGGTAAAAACTCTCCATCTGGTATTGTTTCCACTCCATCTTTATTGCCACTAATTCCAACAAATTTTTCCACATGACTGTACCAGTCAGCAAGGTCATCATAACGAATTGGCCAATCAACTGCATAGTTATCACGAAGCGGTTGCTCAAATTCAAATTTGCTCCATCGTTGTACTTGCCTTGCCCAGAGTAACGATTTACCACCTACATGATATCCTCTAATCCAGTCGAATGGTTTTTCTTGTATATAAGGCTGGACATTATCCTTTACAAAAAAATGCTCAGTAGCCTCACTAAAGGCATAGCATCTTGAAACTATGGGATTCGCTTCTTTTTCTGCTCGAGGAATCTGGCCTCTATGTTTGAAATCCCATGGGTTTTTAAATGCAGTAGGGTAGTCTTTGATATGTTTTACATCCCGGCCTCGTTCCAAAACTAATGTCTTTAAGCCCTGCTCACTCAACTCTTTGGCAGCCCAACCACCACTCATTCCAGATCCTATAACAATAGCATCGTATGTATTATTTTCCATTTTTATTCTTTGGTTTAAAGTGCCCAGGCTTTTTCTCCCTGATAAGGGATTTCTCCTTTTTGATAACCGGGAATTGGTAAATATCTCAGCGATTTGGTTGCACCGATTTCTGAGGTGAAGTACCCAAATAAGACAGTATTTTTTAATAAGCTATAAAAGTCCTTGGGATTATCTTTTTTACGGGCAGCACTCTCAGTGTCGAGTTTTTCAATTATGTTGGCTTTTTCTTCGGAATTAAGCTTTGAAAAATCTTTATCAAATAGAGTTTTTATATCCAATTTGAATTTTTTATACCCATCAAGAAATACTTTTTGATCAATAGTTTTGTAACAATCTGTTACATAAATTTGGATGAAATCACCAACGTTTGCTGCTTTGGCGCCAGGAATATCTGGCGTGGCCGGGATAATGATTTCAGCAATTTCATTTAACAATTCGGTGTCACCCCATTCAAATAATAAATAAGGGTGAGGATCCTTACTGCATCCTGAAAGAAATAATTGTGGGAGGATCGTTGCTCCTCCAGCTATTATTGAAATTGACGATAATGCCTCTCTACGCTTCATTGGGAATAAAATTAACTTCAAATATATTATTACTATTCATTCTTTTAGAATAGATGTTGAGTTTTCGCAAACTATCAATCGATATTTATTTTTTGAAATGATTTAATGGCCAAAAAATTGAAGTTTTTTATTAAAAAAGAAATTGATGATGAGGTATTCTTCAGGTCGGCAAGAAAATGGAGGACAAATACTTAATCGATTACGTAGCTATAAACAATAAACCTCATCTTGCATTATCAATTATTAAATAATTTTATTCGATAAATGTGAGATTTTTATCAATTAATTTTTCATACTGAGATATTATTGAACAATCCCTATCTTTAAGACTACTCAACAGATATGGGCGACATACGAATCTGCAAAAACAGAAAGGATCATCAAATTGGATAATTTGTAAGGAATGAAAATCGGACTATTTATACCTTGTTACATCAATCAATACTACCCCGGAGTAGGGATAGCTACCTTCAAACTTATACAACAATTTGGCTTTGAAGTGGATTATCCAATAGGACAGACCTGCTGTGGGCAGCCATTGGCAAATTCAGGATATGAGCGATATACGAAAGAAGCCATAAAACATTTTGAAAAATTATTCAATGAGTTCGATCTTATTGTTGCGCCTTCGGCAAGCTGTGTATTATTTCTGAAAGAACATCCGCAATTACATTCAGCTTATAAAAGTAAAATTCTGGAATTGACGGAATTTATAATTGAACATGGTGAACCAAATAAAATAGATTGCTCTTATGCTAAAAAAGTAGGGGTATTGCAAAGTTGTCATGGACTTCGTGGACTACAACTGGGAAATCCTTCGGAACTCATGAATCATCAAGAGTCTAAATTGTTTTCTCTTTTGTCGAAAGTTAAAGGCATACAACTAGTTGAGTTAGATCGACCGGATGATTGTTGTGGATTTGGAGGTACATTTTGTGTAAAAGAATCTACACTTTCAGCAAAAATGGGGAAAGACCGGTTGGAAGATTTTATGAAAAATGGAGCGGAAGTGATTACTGGCACCGATGTTTCATGTTTGATGCATCTGGAAGGGCTGATCAAAAAAAATAGTTTGCCCTTGGAGGTGAAGCACATTTCAGAAATATTATGTCAACCATGAAAGGGCATCCGGCAACAGCACATCAGTTTTTACAGAACGAATCCCGTGTCAACTGGCACGATGAGACGTTGTGGTGGGTGAGAACAAAAAGAGATCGGGCCGCCGCTGAGGTGAAAGACTGGGAAAAGCTGAGGGATACTGCTTCACAAATAAAAGAACAAACACTATGTAACTTAGATAGCTACCTTCTGGATTTTGAAAAGAATGCTACTGCAAATGGTATTAAAATCCATTGGGCAACTGATGCTGAGGATCATAACAAAATCGTGCTGAACCTGCTCAAAAAGAAAGATATTCCGTTTGCAGTCAAAAGTAAATCCATGCTTACAGAAGAATGCAAATTGAACCGTTATCTGGAAGATCATGGAATAGAAGTCATCGATACAGATCTGGGGGAGCGTATCATCCAATGGATGGAGGAGACACCGAGCCATATTGTTTTGCCTGCCATCCACCTCAAAAAGAAAGATATTGGCAAGCTCTTTTCAGAAAAATTAGATCTGCCACAAACAGATGATCCAAAGGTATTAACCGAAGCGACAAGAAGGCATTTGAGAAAATATTTTTTGTCTTCCAAGGTAGCGCTGACCGGGGTTAATTTTGCAGTGGCAGATTCCGGTACTTTTGTTATCTGCACCAATGAAGGAAATGCTGATATGGGTGTGCATCTGGCCAACATGCACATTGCCTGTATGGGCATCGAAAAGATAATTCCAAAAACTGAGCACCTGGGAGTTTTTCTTCGGTTGTTGGCCAGGTCAGCCACAGGCCAGCCAATTACAGCTTACACTTCTCATTTCAGCAAACCAGAAAAGGGGAAAGAAATTCATTTGATTTTGGTAGATAATGGAAGATCAAAAATATTGGGCAAGCCGGATTTCTGGCGTGCGCTGAAATGTATCAGATGTGGAGCGTGCATGAATACGTGCCCGATATTTCGAAAAACGGGTGGGCATAGTTATCAATCGACTATCCCGGGACCAATCGGCGCCATACTCTCACCTCACTACGATCCGGTCAAGTTCGCCAGCTTGCCTTTTGCATCTTCGCTATGCGGATCCTGTTCGGCAGTTTGTCCGGTGAAAATTGATATCGATAAACAACTGTACAAATGGCGGCAAATTTTAACCATGGATAAAAAGGCAAATTTAGCCGTATCGTGGTTGAGCAAGGTGCTGCGAATTCCTTTATTATTTGATCTCACAGGAGTGTTATTTGCCAAGTCGCAAAAGCTATTTCCGGGATTGACAAAAAAGATTTTGAATTCATATACAAAAGAAAGAGAACTGCCATCTCCGCCGGAACAAACATTTAAGGAATGGTATAAGAAACAATAGTGCGTTACATTTTGGTAAGTCGTTTATATTAAGAACTTTCCAAAAGTTATATGTAAATAATTATCTTCTGACTATCGGTTAGATAGATTATAGTAATGAAAACTTTTGGAAAGATTACTGAAGCATTGAAAAACAAATGAATAGCAAAGAAACCATACTGAGTCAAATTAGAAAGAATCTGCCTGGCGGATCTGTTGAGGATATAAAAATTGATTTTATTTCTGAGTCAAATCCGCAAGTTCGGTTTCTTGAATCTTTGAAAGCCGTTGGTGGCAAGCCGGTTTATAAAGAAGATATAAAGGATTGGAATAGTTGGAAGAAAAATAATTTTGGAATGGACATAAATTTTTATTCAGAATTAGATGAATACCCGGGTAACCTGATCCTGGAAGCCGACATCTCTAAAAAGCAATTAAACGACATCGATGTAGCCGTTTTGCAAGGAGAATTAGGGGTTGCGGAAAATGGGGCCATTTGGGTTGAAAAATTTGCCCATCGATCCATTCCTTTCATTACCCAGCATTTAATTTTAGTAATGAACCGCTCAAATATAATTGCAAACATGCACGAAGCTTATGCTAAACTATCGAAAGAAAAAATAGCTGATTTTGGAACATTTATTTCAGGGCCTTCCAAAACAGCAGATATTGAGCAGTCACTGGTTTATGGCGCTCATGGGCCCAGAACATTAACCGTTATTATCAGCTGAAAATTATGAGTAAAATATTTGCCAAATATCTGATAGAAACATCCTATCCACTGGAAAAAGCAGCAGGGATCATGGCCGGAGAGCAATCGAGTGGCACATTTGTAAAAGTAGCCGGGGAATCAGATGAACTAAGAGAACGATTTCTTGCTAAAACCATTGAGATTGAAGATTTGGGTGATGTTGACAAACCTACGTTGGCCGGATCGAAACCACAAAAAGGCGTTAAAAACCCAGTCTATAAAAGAGGGATTGTTACCCTTTCCTGGCCTTTGGAAAATGTGGGCGTCAATCTTCCCAACGTGATATCAACAGTGGCAGGAAACCTATCTGAATTGAGCCCGTTTTCGGGATTAAAACTTCTCAATCTTGAATTACCTCAAGATTTTAGAAAAAAATATCCGGGACCACAATTCGGCATCTCCGGCACTCGATATTTAACCTCTGTCAAGGATAGGCCTATAATAGGGACAATTATAAAACCAAGTATAGGTCTCTCCGGAAGCCACTGCAGAGCGTGTCAAGGTTTTAATTGAAGCGGGATTGGATTTCATCAAAGATGATGAGCTTATGGGTGATCCTCCCCATTCTCCATTCAAAAAACGGGTTGAACTCGTCATGCGGGTGATCAACGATTTTGCAGACAGAACAGGCAAAAAGCCCATGTATGCATTTAACGTAAGTGGAGATATTGATGATATGCTTGATCGACACGACATTGTCCGGAACAATAGAGGCACTTGCATCATGGTGAGTCTCAATAGTGTAGGCGTAAGTGGAGTCGTTAAGCTGAGATCGCATAGTCAATTACCTATTCACGGCCATCGCAATGGTTGGGGCGCCATGACGTTTTAGGGATGGATTATCAGCCCTATCAGACGATTTGGCGAACAGCCGGAATAGACCACATGCATGTCAATGGGCTGCGCAACAAATTTTGCGAGCCCGATGAGTCTGTATTAAATTCTATTAAATCACTTCTGAAACCCACATTAGGAGGATATTTTGTAATGCCGGTAATTTCTTCCGGCCAATGGGCAGGTCAAGTGGTGGATACGTACAAGGCGATTCAAACTACTAATGTGATGTATTTGTGTGGCGGCGGAATTGTGGGACATCCGAATGGCATTGAAGCCGGTGCGAAAAGTGTGCTGCAAGCATGGCAAGCGGCACTTTCAGGCAAAAGCCTGGAAGAAATGGCTTCTAATCATTTGGAACTCAAAACAGCATTGGAATTTTATGGATAATCTTCTGACTCAAAATCTTCTACTAAGCTTTTACGGTGACGATTTTACCGGCTCGACAGATACCATGGAATCATTGGCTTTGAATGGCGTCAGAACCGCCTTGTTTTTTAACGCTCCTACGGATGAAGAAGTGAGGAATTTTCGACTCAAGAAAACATGGGGAGAAAAGCGAAATCTTCAAGCCTTTGGAGTTGCGGGCATAAGCAGAAGTTTAAGTACAGATCAAATGGAGGAAGAGTTGACACCAATTTTTGAATCGCTCAAAGACATCAAAACAGATTTTTTTCATTATAAAGTTTGCTCTACGTTTGACAGCTCGCCGGAGATTGGCAGCATCGGTTTTGCTACAGACCTCGCATATAAATATTTCCCTTCGGCATACATTCCGCTCATCGTTGGAACTCCTTTTCTCAATCGGTTTTCTGTTTTCGGCAATCTCTATGCACGGGTAGATGGCATCACCTATCGGCTTGACAGGCACCCGACCATGTCACGTCATCCCGTGACGCCAATGCAAGAGAGCGATTTGCGCCTCCATCTTGGTATACAGACAAAGCGAAAGATTGAGTTGATGGACTTATTTGCTCTGGAAAAGAATTTTGATCAAAGGCAAAAGGTATTTGAAAAGTTGAATTTGAAGCAGGGCGAGGTGCTACTTTTCGACACCTTATCCATGGGTCATTTGGTAAATGTAGGAGAGCATATTATCCGAAATGCCCATAGCGATACCTGTCAGTTGATCATTGGGTCGTCCAGTGTAGAACACGCCCTGAGTTTATACTTGCAAAAAAATCATAAACTTATAAAACCGGACATTCCAGTCAGTCCCGGGAAAAGTGATCAGATCATTGCTCTTTCGGGAAGTTGCGCCCCGGCCACTGGCAAACAAATAGATTGGGCACTGCAAAGAGGATTTGAAGATGTTCGGGTAGATACGACAAAACTCGTCAATCCGGAATTATCAAAGGAAGAAGAACGGCGAATAGTAGAAAAATCACTGGAGGCACTAGCAAATGGAAAAAGCATTGTAATCTATACTGCAAAAGGCCCTAGCGATCCTGCTATTGAAGAAACAAAAAGAGAATTATCGAAACTGGGATTGGAAGATGAAAGTATCGGTAAGCATCTTGGTGCTGTGCAAGGAAATATATTGAAACGTATTTTAACAAAAACAGGGAAAATCAGAACTGTGATTTGTGGTGGTGATACATCGGGCCATGCATCAAAAGCATTAGGGATTTGCGCTTTGGAAATACTTATGCCCATATCTCCAGGTGCGCCACTTTGCATTGTGCATTCAAAAAATGAACTATTCGATGGTCTGGAAATTTCATTAAAAGGTGGGCAAGTGGGACTTTATAGTTATATCGAATCAATTAGAGAAGGAAGGAATATTGAAGAGGGAATGAATTAATGAGACAATGCTTAAATGATAGAATGCTTGCTATCCGAAGCTTTAGTGTGGGTTGGATAAAATGGAGAAAAAATATCCTATTTGAACTATGTAAAACGCTAGCCCATTAACCATTAAAATTTTAAATCTATAACGTAATGACCAAAGTAGCATTAGTCGATACCGGTGGTTAAATGGGTGAACGGCTTACAGACAATTTAAAAGATTTAACATATCATATGTCTATCTGGAAGTGAGTGAACAAGGTATTGAAAAAGTGAGAAACAAAGAAGATTGCAGAGCCACATTTATCAATGATAAAAACATAATCCAACTAATGGGAAACCCAGGTGAAAATGAATTCCTAAATTGGAAAAAATCTAAAAACAAAACCCAAATTTTAAAACATCAAGATTCAATAATGTTAATGGAAATTTGATAGTACATATTGATATTTTTTGGTAATTGATTATGGTTATTCGTAACTCCTTGCCGAATTATAAATGTATATTGTTGATATGCGTCTAAATATAAAATTCGGCGATTTTAAAGAAAAACGTATCAAACAAACTAATTTCAAAAGAGAGTACCTATGAAAAAATCTACACTTATCTCGCTTTTCGCCATACTGATTATGATGAACCTATCAGCTTTGCAGCTTTATGGCAATTCAATTCACACAGATCATGACGAGACAATTCAATTGTTCAACGGTCACAATCTCGATGGCTGGTACACCTATCTAAAGGAGCGTGGCAGAAACGCTGATCCGAAAAAGGTATTTGCCGTTGAGGACGGCATGATCCGCATATCCGGCGAGGAGTGGGGTTGCATCACTTCCGATAGCGAATACGAGAATTATCATCTTGTCGCTGAGTTTAAGTGGGGTGAAATGACATTCGATCCGCGTGTGGATAAGGCACGTGATAGTGGTATTCTCCTACATTCCATAGGTGAGGATGGTGCCTATTCCGGTATTTGGAAACATTCTATTGAATGCCAATTGATTGAGGGTGGAACCGGCGACTTAATCGTTGTTGGCGATGGGAGCGATAGGCTTTCATTAACGAGTACCGTAGCGGAAGAGAAACAGGGCAATTCATATATCTTCCAGCAGGCAGGGAATCCGTCAACCATTCACAGCGGGCGCATCAACTGGAATGGGCGCGATACGAACTGGCAGGATGTGAAAGGCTTTCGCGGCGATAAGGACGTCGAAAAACCAATTGGTGAATGGAATAAATTGGAGTGCATTATTAATGGAGGTAAAATTACTGTTTTCCTCAATGGCGAGCTTGTGAATAGTGCCCAGAACGTGCGGCCGCAAAAAGGGCGCATCCAGATTCAATCTGAGGGAGCAGAGATTTTTTTCAGAAAGATTGAACTGACGCCACTGCCGAAAAATTATCGGCTCATTTACAACTGCGACGCAAACAATATGTTCATTTACAAAGACCCTCCAATGACGCCCGAAATGTTGTATCCGTATATCGATGAAGTAGCGGCAACCGGTGTTACCAGCTTTTTTATGTGCCCAAATTATGGTATGCCCATGATCTTTCCCACAATGGTGGCCAAAATGATTGGAGAGGATATCAGTTCTGAACTGGCTTCCCAAATTACACCGGATGCGGAGCCAAAGACGATTGGGCGTGGAATTAACAATTTACGATCACTGATCAATGCAGGGCATGACCCCATTGACCTGACCATTGACAGGGCGCACAAGAATGGTATGGAAGCTTTTGTTACCTTCCGCCCAAATGAGGTACATTGGGTCGAAAAGAAGGACGCTCTAATTCTTTCTCACTTTTGGAAGGATCATCCTGAATTTCGTATTGGAAAAAATGGCGATCCGCTATCTCAGGTTTATCTGGATATTCTTGGACCAAACACTAATCCCATTGTAGCTGGCTGGCTTTCCGCAGGACTAAATTTTGCCTTGCCTGAAGTACGTGTTCATAAATTGGCTCAAATGCGAGAGATATGCGAACGCTTTGATCTTGATGGATTAGATGTTGATTTCCAACGTTTTCCTAAATATTTCAAACCGGGAGAAGAGCAAAAGCACATGGAGACTATGACTGACTGGATTCGGCAAATTCGGGCAATGACACGTGAGGTAGGTGCAAAACGCGGGCGTCCAATATTGCTCAGCGCCCGCATCATGGCAAAACCAGAGCAGAACCAGGCTATAGGACTTGATCCGGTAAGCTGGGCTCGTGAAGGTCTTCTTGATTTCCTTGTGGCGTCACACTATCTGCGTAATGATTTTCCATTGCCCATACAAAATTATCGGGAACTGCTGCCTTCAGGATACCCCTTGTACGCATCCATCGAAGTGGAGCGGGATGAGGAGAGCTACCGAAAGATCGCCCGGCAACTGTGGCAGGACAAAGTGGATGGCATCATGTTGTTCAACTTTTTCACTACTCGCGAGAGAGGAGAGGAACCGCCATTCCATATCATTCCCGAGATTGCCTCTCCACACATGCTGAAGGATGCAGATGCCAATAGCCAATCAAAAAATTTACGTGATCCGATACTGTTGGTTGCTAACAAACACGATGATGCACTGAGCCTCGTCAACCCAATAACATTGCAGATTATTGATACCATCCCCACCGGCCCGAATCCCCACGAAATTATTGTGACGCCGAATCAGCGCTTCGCATACTTGTCCAATTATGCATTTCCGGGTAATACCATCACGGTAATCGATCTGGTGCAAAGAAAGCACATCAAGCAAATTTCCACCGGGAATATCACCCGTATACACGGTACGGCTATGGCGCCTGATGGCAAGCACGCCTATTTTACTGCCGGGCAAACGGGATACGTGGTGGAGGTCGATACAAGAACCAACGAGGTGACTCGTAACATCCCAACACATGGAAAAATCTCGCACATGGTCCTCGTCTCACCGGACAACAAACGGCTATACACGGCCAATATCGAGTCGCAGAACGTATCGGTAATCAATCGAGAGACGGGCGAGCTCATAACACAGATTCCTTGTGGCAAAGGCGTTGAGGGTATGGCGTTTACGCCGGATGGAAAATACCTGTGGGCGGCCAACCAGACCGGTGGCAGCATCACCATTATCGACCTGGCAAGCCATCGGCCTGTCGAGACATTCGATTGTCCGGGTATGCCAGTTCGCATCCGTTTCACAGACGATGGCAAACTGGCCTTAGTCCCAAGCTGGACCTCAGCAGGCGAGCTGATTATCATTGACGTTGCAAAGCGAAAAGAGATAAAGCGTATCAGCGTTGGTAATTTCGCCATCGGTGTAGAACTCACACCGGACGGCAAGCGCGCTTTTGTCGGTTGTGAGCTTAAGGATGGTGTGCATGTTATTGATATGGATAGTCTTACTGTAGAATCGGTAATCATGACCGGCAACGGTCCTGATCCTATGGTGATATGGTTTCCTCCAGAGAAGTGAAGCTGGGTATTGAGCACTGGATTGTCCAAACTGACCCAGGACGATGTACAGTGATTGTTGCCGTAGGTACTGAGAATCTGCGATAGGGTGTTCGTATCAGTCCCAATCACCTCATGGCTTTTAACATAATCTTTCCACTCCATAACAAATGGAAAATCTTTGCGTCCATTTTCCGGATAATATATATCATCTTCCAGATAATAGCCATCCCATTTATACCTTCCTCCATGTCCATGGAAATAATAGATGACTGGATATTGTTTGTCTGAATTTTCATGATAACCATCCGGTAAATAAATTCTATACCAACGATCTGTTTGAAAAGCATCGATATAAAATGACACATCTTGATAGACTTCAGGTTTACAAGAAAAGAGTATTTATAATAAAAGGTAGAGCACCCCTGTCTTTATTATATATGACTTTTCCATATACATTTTAATTTAAAAAATCTTTTACCCCTTAAACATCGCAAATATTTTAAGTGCATTCTTGTTATATATTTTTTCCAGAACTTCATCTGGAAGATGAACCCCATAAATCATCCAGCGGCCCTGAGGGTGATGCCCGCCTGCCGGATCAATATATTCATCGTCAGTTTCAAGAAAACGGTAATAAATGCGGTATGACTCTGCATTTGGTGCCGTGTCTGTTCCGAAAAGCACACGGTCCTGGTATTTAATAAAAAATTTTCGCACTGTATATGGTTGCCGTCCCAATTCACTTATGCGAGCATCAATATCCACATAGAAATTTGGAAATTCATCTAACCAATTAGCTACGGTTTGCAGTTCCTCTGGTAAATTACCCATGTGTGCGCCAATGAAAATAGTTTTTGGATGTCTTGCGATTACCCGGTTACGTTGAGCAAGAATCTCCTCCTTCGATGGATATTCTTCACCGTAAAACGACCAATTGGGATGTCTATCCAACTCGTCATACCGCTCATTATTTTTGTCAAGAGGTGTAAAAAATGCCTTTGGGTCTGAAACATGAATTTCTACCGGTATACCAAGCTCGCCACATTTTGCCCAGATAGGGTCAATCCGAGGATCATCTACTGGTATAATTTTTCCATTTTTATCTTTTGCCGTCAATCCCAATACTTTGGAAATTTTAATTCCCCTCACACCCATTTTCACAGCTTTATCCAGTTTGGCAGCTTCCTTTTCTCCATAATTTGGTTCATCAATTTTGCTAAAGTCGGGCCGAAAAAAGACAATAAATCTATCTTCCGCTACCGACTGTGATTTCTTTAAATGCTCTATGTAAAAATCATCTTTGGAATTCCCATCAAGACTGATGCATTTCCATACTCCAGCCTTATCCATCTCTTCAAGGTATTTCTCTGTATTTTCGAGATGACCCAGATGATTATGAATATCTATTACAGGAAATTTAGGTTTAAGGATTTTAGTCTCCTTAACAACCATCTGACTCGTTGGTCTCCAGTCCAGAAGTTTTAAATCGCCAGATTGTGCACTTACAAATAAGGGCATAAAAAAGAGCAGCCCACCAAGCAATGAATTAAGTAATTTTGACATGCGGATTAATTTATATTAAACAGTTTTAAAATTATTTCTTTTAGTAAATTTGAAGAATCGAAATTATATTTAATTGATATTATCATAAAAAAAAGATTAATTATTTTGAAACTTATTTACTTTCATTAGGCTTCTAAATATTTATAATAACATTTTATTTTCTTAGCAAGTAAATATAGCAAACATTTGATTTTCTCTCATACATCTTTTTTATACCTAGAGGATTTTACTAATTTCAAGGTAAATATTTTATTAAATCTCTAAACGAAATTACCATGGGTAAAACTGTTAAAGTTGGAATAATTGGCCTTGGATTTATGGGCTCAACACATTACAGGATTTATCAGGAGAATTTATTATCAGATGTGGTAGCAATAGCTGATATCGATGATGCTAAAATTCGAGGTGACTGGAGCAAAATAGTAGCAAATATAGGTGCAGTTGATAATAGTATTCCTGTAGATGTGAGCGGGATGCAAACCTACACTGATGCAATGGAATTGATAAACAATCCGGATATTGACTTGATTGACATTTGTCTGCCTACCTATTTACACGCAAAATTCATTATTGAAGCACTAAAAGCCGGCAAGCATGTATTTTGTGAAAAACCCATAGCCAGAAACACTAATGAAGCACTTGAAATTCTCTCGGCATCAAATAATACTGATAAATACCTGATGATTGGGATGTGCATCAGATTTTGGCCTGAATACCAGCACGCATATCGAATGGTTAAATCTGGTAAACTAGGAACAATAAAGAGCGCTACTTTTAAGCGTGTGTCTCCGAGCATAGCTGGGAACAGCTGGGAAAATTGGTTTATGAAGGAAAAATTAAGTGGTGGCGCATTATTGGATTTACATCTGCATGATACAGATGCCATTCTTTATTTCTTAGGCCGACCAAAAAAAGTGACTTCCTTTGGTTTGAAAGGTTTTAGATCTGATGCTGGAATTGATCATGTATTCACCAACTATGAATATAATGAAGATAAACTGGTCATTAGTGAGGGAAGCTGGTCCCCTGCCGGATCGACGCCATTTGAGATGAGTTTCCAAATTGTTTGCGAAAACGGAACAATTCGACTTTCCGAATCGGGCTATAAAATTATACATGAAGATGGCAAAATTGAGACTCCGGCTCCTGCAAAGCCAGGATTGCCAACAGGATGGCATGTTGAGATTGACTATCTCCTAAAATGTATTTTAGAAAACAAAAAACCAGATGATTATTTAACGATTAAAGAATTGGTTGATTCGCTAACCATAATTGAGGCAGAAAATGAGTCGATAGAGGAGGGTAAAACAATTGAAATAATTTACACCGACTAATTTTAGGCTGTCCATAATAAATCAAATATTAAAATTACAAAATTCAATAATATGTATTACAAAGCAATTAACTACTGGGTTTTAGGAGGATTTGAAGGATCTAAAGATCCCATTCAAGCAATAGACGACACAGTAGAAATGGGTCTGGATGGTATAGAATTGACTTTTGGTGAATCTGTTAAAGAAGATGTTACCCCCGAAGAGTGTGAAGATATTAAAGCCTACGCCAAAGAAAAAGGCATTGGTCTCAAAACCTTAGCAAGTGGTTTTTATTGGGGCTGCTCACTTTCATCTCCAGATGAAAAAGAAAGAAACAAAGCCGTAGCTTTTTCCAAAAAGTATATTCGGGCAGCTTCAAACCTTGGTGCGGAAACTATTCTTTTAATTCCAGGAGCTGTTGATGTGGCCTGGGACGAAAGTCGTCCGGTAGTTCCTTACAATGAAGTCTGGAAAAATGCAACAGAATCTTTAAAAGAGTTGATCCCCTTGGCAGAAGAGGCAGGCATAAATATTGGCCTTGAAAATGTATGGAATAAATTCCTCCTTTCTCCAATGGAAATGAAGGTGTTTATCGAACAGTTCAATTCAACAAATATTGGATGCTATCTCGACCTCGGCAATGTATTGGCTTATGGATATCCTGAACATTGGATTACACTATTAAATGAGCACATAAAGGCTATCCATATTAAAAATTTTGAGCGTACAGACTGTGGCGGAGTATTACATGGATTTGGTGAGAGTTTGTTGGTGGGAGATTTAGATTATGATAAAGTAGAAAATGCGCTCAAATCCATTAATTATCAAGGGCCTCTTACCGTTGAGATGATCCCATTCTGCCGTTTACCAGATTTAGTTTTACCAGATATGGAATTGGCTCATAAAGTTGCTAAAGAACTATTGGAGGTTTTGCCTTAATTCAGTTAATTGATAAATAACTTCATTGTTTACCTATGCAATATTTAACCACCAATTGCTAAAAATTATAAAAATCTTCCTCGTACCTTACCAAAGGTTTCTTTAAAAATCTAATTACAGTTTTAGCTTGTAGAAGAGCAAAAAAATCAATTGACACAATTACTTTTTATTTTAAAAGTGTCGCTTTTAGTGCTATTTTTTTTAACGTAACAACTGGTGTCATGAAAAATTTTCACTTTATTTTCTCGATAGTTCTATTAGGCTTATGTTGGAATGTGCAGGCCAGCAACCCAGATAACATTATTGGAGTTTGGAGATCATCGACTGACCAGCTAATAATTAAAATTGATAAAGTTGGTGATTTATTTCAGGGGCGAATTATTTGGTACAAACCTTCGGAAGCAATCCATTCAGTACTTGATGAAAAAAATCCAGAGGCACGTTTGCGGAAAATCCCATTGAAAGGGAACAAAATTATACAAGAACTTTCATTTAATCCATCCACATCAATTTGGGATGGAGGTATTTTTTATAATCATAAGGATGGTAAAAATTATATATGCCATATATCATTAGAAAAAAGTGGTAAGATCAAAATCATGAAATTTACCCAAAACCAAGAGAAAGTTGTCGAAGAAACCTGGACTCGGCAGTAAATAATTTAACCATATACTCTTTTTTCCGGTTTAATAATCTTTTGGTTCTATGTAAAATATAGTGGGCTATTATCATTGCCACAGATTCACAGATTATAATATTATCCTTTTTCACCAAATTTTATTATTGACCCTAATGGATATTTTAATATCGCCAGATAATCTATTTCCCAGGCAATGTCGGCCAACTATTCCATTTCCACCAGCAGAGTCAAGTAAAAAGCCTACTGGGAAACCTGCCTGGTCCGGTAGGCAGGCTCTTCGAATGATTCTGAGGAGGATAAAATTTTAGACTATTTATTAAAATTAATCTGAGAATCCGTGGCATCATGTTTTTACCCACACAAATCAGCATAGAACCAATCTTTTCCTTTTAAATTTTTCTATTCCACGTTGTCTATAATTTTTATTTAGACGAAAACTTTCGCTCTGAATTGCAATTTTACAATGAAATAATTTCCATAATTAAATTAGTATTCTACAGTCATAGGGTTTGTTCACTTACATGTGAACAGTATTATCAGAGAAGTTATTAAGAATTTTTTTTATACGAAGCACATTTACGCAATCCTTCCTACATCTTTGGTTCTATAAATACGTTTATAAATACCTAATGAAGATATAGTAAATACTCAAACTAAGAATTTATTATGAATAACGTCCTTGTCCAATACATGAAAAATCGGCTATATTCCAACAAGGTTTTATCAACAACACATCACACAAAAATGAGGCCTGTAATTACAATATCAAGAGAGTATGGCTGCCCAACTAAATCACTTGCAGAAATGTTGTGTACATCACTTAATAATATTGAATCAGAAAATTATACAAATAACCATTGGCAGTGGGTTGGAAAGAAAATTCTTTTAGAGTCTGCTAAAGAACTCAATTTGCAGCCCAAATTGATAAATACAGTAATTAAAAGAGAAGAAAATAATGTTGTCGAAGACATAATAAATTCGCTTTCACACAGACATTACCCTGGAGATTATAAAATAAAAAAAACCATTGGTGAAGTAATAAGGTCATTTGCTACCGAAGGTCATGTAATTGTAATTGGCCGTGGTGGTGTTTCGATAACCAAAAATATACCGTCATCATTACATATTAAACTACAAGCACCTCTTGAATGGAGGGTAAATAAAATCAGCAAGAATCAAATGATATCACTCACAGAGGCGAGAAATAAAATACAACTTGTTGATACAGAAAGAAGGGTTATGAGAGAATTTTTTGAAGATAGTGAAGTTGACGACAGCAGTTATGACGTGGTATTTAACTATATGACTCTGGAAAAAGAAGATATTGTAGTTTCAATACTAAGGCTGTTGGAATCAAGAGATCTTGTTTGACTTGTTCAAATTTAGAGAATTTTTCTTCCAGTGAAGTTAAAAGATATCTTTAGGTAATAATTTTATTACATAATTAGTAAATCAATTTCAAAGCATGAAAAGGTGCCTCAATTTGAAGTTGAAAAATTGTAGTCGATTAAATTTTGTTGCTTATCGAAAACAATTGCCCTTTGATAGATACTAAAAATAATACTCTTATGTCGCTGAAGAGCATTATGCGCAAATCAAGCTTAGCATACTTACAATATGCTATTTTTTATTACAATCAAATACAATATGCTGTCGGCTACCTTTCGCCTGATATTTATATGAATGGACAATGACGTGTAAATTTGTCTCGTCGTAAAGTAAAATTAAAAACCGTGAAACAATGAAAATTGCAATAAAAAGAAAGTTAAGAATAATGAGTGTAATTGCGTTTGTTCTTTTATTCTCTGGGATTTCAGACTCATTTTCTCAGACCTCTAGTGCTTATAAAATTCAATCCTTGTTTTTGTACAATTTCACAAAACACGTAAAATGGTCAAATACCGAAACTACATTTACTGTAGGGATTTATGGGAATGCTAAGGCTTTTTCCGAAATTAAAGAAAACTTACAAAGTAAAATGGTTTGGGGAAAGAAAATAAATGTAATAGAAATTTCTTCCTCCAATGAATTGAGTAAATGTCATATTGCATATATGCCAAAATCTAACAAAAAGAAGATAATTGACATAGTAGAAGCATCTGATTTATCTAATACTTTATTGGTGACTGAAGGTGATCTTATGAATGATGGCGCTGCCATCAGTTTTGTATTTAAGGAATCAAAAATGAAATTTAAAATTAGTAAAACTAAAATAGAACAAGTTGGACTTAAAGTTAGCAGTTCACTTTTATCGATAGGTATTGCTGTTTAAAAATATTTTTTTAACTATTTAAAAAGTCCTGTAGGTATCGGTAGGACTTTTTTTTGATATCGTCACTAAAAATATTATTCTTTTTCAGCATAGAAAATATTTTAAATCCCATTAATTTATTTCATAGAATATGATATCTTCTTTTTCGTAAATTTCTATTTTTAATATTTTAAAATAATAACGATCGGTATTTTTATGAATTGGATCATTGAAAATAATTCAACTTATAATTCAGAAAGATAATCATCATCTTTTTCGCCTGTTTTAGGTGCCGTAAACATGCTGTTTAACAAATCTTTAAAGGATAAACCTGTACTGATATGTTTCTTACTGATCATGCTAAATTCTGCCAGGCCATGTAAAGCAAACTCCATGTAAAAAAGTTTTTCCTTAAGTGTTATGCTTTTCAAAAACGTATTGACTAAATCTTCCAACCCTGGAATTCCAAAAAGTAATTCTTCATAAATTTTGTTAGAATAGTCATTTAGTAATTCCACCTCATTTCCTTCACTAAACCAGTCAATAATTTTTTTATAGGGGTTATTTTCTTTTTGCTTTCTAACCTTTTCAGGGTCAGGGAAATAAATGATAAATTGACTTCTAATGGCTTTACCCAACAAGTCTTTTGCCACAATGCCAGAACCCTCCTGCTCTCCTTCATATACCAACTCAACTTTTCCGGTAATGGCAGAAATAATTCCATTGAAATCAGAAATTCTGATATGGGTATTTTCTTCATGATTAATAAGTACCCTTCGTTCTGCAGCACTCTTTAGGTTTTCGAATGCAGAAATAGTCAAACGAGCAGATACTCCACTTTTTTCATCAATAAACTCACTACTTCTGGCCTGAACAGCTATCTCTTCAATTAGATTTCTTGCCGACTCGTTGAGTTCAACAAGAGACTCTTGCCCTTCTTTTTTCCTGGCTTCCTGTTCTGTAATTCTTTTCCCAATTTCTATGGATTTTGGATAATGCGTAATTATCTGGCTATCAATTCTATCTTTAAGTGGTGTAACTATACTTCCTCTGTTTGTATAGTCTTCTGGATTTGCAGTAAAAACAAACTGAATGTCCAGAGGAAGTCTCAATTTAAAACCCCTGATCTGAATATCTCCTTCCTGGAGAATATTAAACAATGCTACCTGAATCCTTGCCTGAAGATCAGGAAGCTCATTGATCACAAATATTCCCCTGTGCGATCGTGGTATTAATCCATAATGAATCACACGCTCATCAGCGTAATTTAATTTGAGCGAGGCGGCTTTAATAGGATCAACATCACCAATGAGGTCGGCAACCGATACATCTGGAGTTGCTAATTTTTCGGTATATCTATCTAACCTGTGTATCCAAGAAACAGGCGTTTGGTCTCCAAATTTATTAACCATATCCTTAGCATAAACTGATAAGGGGTTTAAAGGATCATCATTCAATTCAGAGCCTTGGATTATAGGCATATATTCGTCCAATAAATTTACCATTAACCTCGCAATTTTTGTTTTTGCCTGACCTCTTAAGCCCAACAAATTAATATTATGCATTGACAATATGGCCCTCTCCAAGTCGGGAATTACCGTTTCATCATAACCCCATATACCTGCGAAAGGGTTTTCATTATTGCGAAGATTAGCAATAAGATTGTTGCGTAGTTCTTGTTTGATTGAAATAGATCTATATCCTATATCTTTCAATTCGCCAAGGGTTTTCACTTTTAAGAGTTCATTATTTGGAATATCTTTAAATTTCATTTCTTAGATTATTAGACTAAATATTTTTTTTTCTGTTACGACGATAATCTTCAAAAACGAGATTTCCTAATCCATGAAGACTGCTATAATATGCATTTCCATTATTTACCTTAGTGAAATCTTTAACAAATTCCTGTAAATATGGATCTGTCGCTATCATAAAAGTCGTAATTGGTATTTTTGCCTTACGACAATTAGCTGCAAGATTTAGTGTTTTGTTTATTATTTTCCTATCTAATCCAAAGCTGTTTTTATAATACTTAATACCCATTTTCATACAAGTTGGCTTTCCATCAGTAATCATAAATATCTGTCTATTAGGATTTTTCTTCCTATTCAAAAGATCAATAGCCAATTCCAATCCGGCAATAGTATTGGTGTGATATGGTCCTACCTCAAGGTAAGGCAGGTCTTTTACTTCTATTTGCCAGGCGTCATTTCCAAAAACAATGATATCAAGCGTATCTTTTTTGTAGTTTTTTGTAATTAATTCCGATAATGCCATGGCAACTTTTTTTGCCGGAGTTATACGGTCTTCACCATATAAAATCATAGAATGCGAAATATCAATCATTAATACAGTTGAGGTTTGGGCTTTGTGTTCACTTTCAACAATTTCGAGATCGGCTTCAGTGAGTTGAAAGTCATCTAATCCATGATTTATTTGTGCATTCTTAATAGATTCTGTCAATGAGATTTGATCCAGGTTGTCACCAAACTGATATGCCCGTTTATCAGTACTTCTTTCATCACCCCTGCCCTGCTGAGAAGTGCTGTGATTGCCTCTTTTTGTCTTTTTAAGCTTGCCAAAAATTTCCTCCAAAGCACTTTTTCTTAAATCTTGCTCACTCTTTGGTGTAATGGATAATGTACCTTTTTCCGAATCTTCTTTAATGTAGGCCTTATCTTTTAGGTCTTGGACAAAATTGCCAATACCATAATTCTCATTTGTAAGACCGTATTGACTATCAAGGTTTGTGAGCCAGCTTAATGCTTCTGCAACATTCCCTGATGTCATTATAATTAATTGTTTGAAAATATCATTTAAGTGTTCAAAGCCACCCTTATCAGCCTTTGTTGATGGAATGAATTCAGAAAACTTAAATCCTATCATAAAATAATTGGTTTGTAGACTTTGAAATTATGAATAATCTATTGCAATAAAGAGGCAACACACAAGATAGTAACAGAATACCCAGTGCCAATTGTTTTGATATTAGTATTTATTTGTTACCGATGTAATTTTTTTTTTAGTAGTAATAAGTATTGTTGGTTACATAAATTTAATTTTACAGATATATAATTGCATTTAAAACAGATATATTATGAGAAATTTAGTAGTAGTTATTGCAATTGTTGGCACTTGTTTAGTTGCATCTTGTACCCAAAGAACTTGCCC
>CAZDRA010000032.1:0-44699 GCA_964507705.1 uncultured Roseivirgaceae bacterium
TTTGCCAAGCTTGAATAAGAACATTAGCATCGATGAAGTATTTATTTGATGCCATAGTTATTTATATAATTGAGACTCAAGTTTGTTAAATTTATTGATAGGAGTATTTAATAGAAAACTTGCTTGGGTAGGCTCAACAAATCCGCTTTTAAATCCATCTAGAACAAATTGAGTAAAGAGTCTGCTATTTTTGTTAAGTCTTAAAAGATATGGGTTAGGCCCTCCTTTTTGTTTTTTTTGTTTCTCTTTTTTTAATTCTTCTTTTCTTATAAATTCATTGAAGTCAATAGTTGCTTGATTTTTTAAAGATTTGTATTTCTTTAATTCAATAATAGAAAGGTTTAAGGCCCGGTATAAAAGAGCAAATGAACTCACACCTAATGTTTTTGCAGTATTAAAAACTTCTTTGGAGTTATTAAATGTTTTAGATTCCAAATTAAAAATTAATTCTTTAGGCATTAAAATGTTTGCAGCTACTTCGTTACTGAAAATTTCAACGGGGTGTGTTTTTGAATTTGTTTGCTCAAATTCAATTTCGTTGGAAATACCAGTTTCAGCAATCCATAAATGTGCTATTTCATGAATAAGGGTGAAAAGTTGTGGAGCAGCCCAATCTTTAGAATTTACAAAAATAAAAGGTGCATACGAATCAGCAATTGCAAAGCCTTGCACTTCATTTTTGTCAAGGGTTAGTCTTGAGTGAATAAAACTGGTTCTTGATACGTAGATTCCATTGAGTTCAGCTTTGTTAACCCATTCCTTAATAGGGTTTATTTCAATATAATTACTTGGATTAATATTTAATGTTAAAAGTATGTCTTTTGCTACTTTTTCAGGAGAATCACTTATGGTGAACTTACCAATAAACGGTAGTTTTTCTTCTCCATTTTCTTCTAGGACATCGCTAAGCCAAGCTTGTTTTTGTTGTATTTCCCGAATAATAAAAATTGAACCGGTAGTAAGTTTTATTGAGTCCGATTTTCTGAAATCTTGTAAAGGGTGAAAATCTTTAGGAATTTCAGGTAAAAAGAATAATGCAAATGGTCTCTTGTAAATTTTCGCTAATTTTTCTGCTTGTTTAATAGTTGGTTGACTAACTCCGTCTTCCCATTCTTTAAGAACTTCAGTTGATTTTCCAATTTTTGAAGCAGCAACATCTAAAGGCATTCTTGCAGAATCTCTAGCCCATGTTAAAATCTTAGGTGTTAAGTATGCTTTTTCTGCCACAATTTTCTTTTAATGTAAAGTTATGGATTATTCTTAATTACTATTCAGGTATTTTATCTAATGACCGTCAAAATGCGACTTAATTATCATTAACGTGTTAGTATTAGTTACGCTTTAAGAGCCTAACACTGCTGAGAAGGACAAGTCAAAATTAATACAATTGGGGCTATTTTGAACCAATTTTTACAACTTTTCTACTGACCGTTGCGCCACCAGATCCTATCTTAACTAAATAAATTCCTTGAGGAGAGCCACTTAAATCAATGTCTATAAACTTATTCTTGATATGATTATGCTCACTAATCAGTTTGCCATTGACATTAAAAAAGTATACAAAATCCAGTAAATCTTGATGGGCAACAATTCTTATTAAATCACGAAATGGATTAGGATAAAAATTGATTTCTAAATTGGTATCTTCCAATCCGGTAACCCCATAAAACAAACTTTCCGAATCGCTGATGCAGCCATACTCATTGGAGATGGTAATGGCATAGTAGCCAGGTTTATTGGGGACGAAATAAGCACCGGTATGCTGTAGGAGTACATCATTTCTACTCCAGTTCGCCTGATCGTTGTTGGCAAACAGCGTATCATTTTTTTGCGTAATAATTGCTTCATCATAGATCACATTTTGTTCAACAACAACATCACCTGTATTGAAACATTCAGAGTCTAAATCTATTACCCATGCAGTATATTTACCAAAAGTTATATTTTCATAAACCTGCCCTTTGAACCTGGCCTGAGCAGTATCAATGGCATCATTTTCATTAAACCAATAATATGCAGGATTAAAATTTTCGGCATCTGAAAGCAAGACAGTTGCATATCCATTTGCGCCATTTTTGCAATAATTATTATCTGTCGAAGACATGGTGAGCTGGATTTCGGGCAAATCTTCCTGGATAGAATCTATCAAATAGGTCTTGCATCCGTTTGCAATATTTTCAACAGCCACTTCATAATTTCCCTTATATAAATTTTCAGCAACGTATGAATCTCTAAAATCTGCCAGTTCCTGACCATCTTCAAATTTCCCTTTCCACCACGAAATGTTGTAGGTATCTGCAGGTTGGCTGTCGTTAATTTTAATCTCGAGATACCCTGTTTGTTTTTCCTTTTCTTCGCTACAGTTTGTACGGGATACAATGGAATCAATTGTAATGATATCCTTTTGGTTGGACTCATTCGCGACCATGGCAGCAACAGAATCGGCAAAAATTTCGCCAAGCTGATCTATAACTTGAAGCGTGTATTTACCGGTAGGAATACTATCGTATTTGTAGCCAATAAAATCAGGTGTAGAGCTTACCGTATCGCCACGGAACCAACGAAAAGTATAACTAAGTGTATCGCCGGCAACGTCTGCTTTTAAACTTCCATTGGGAGTTTTCTCATCACACGAACTGTTTGCCGTTGATTCAATATTTAATAAATCCGAGAGCTTTGAATAAACCGATATGCTTCCTTCATGTGTATTGACGGTAAGTATTTTATAATTCTCATTTGCAAATTCAATAGCAAAAGCTGGACCTGAAACTGTATCTGTAAAACTTATCGGAACTTTTTGAGGGTCATCGGTAATTATTTTTAACCGTATGGAGAATAGAATGGTGCTATCAATGGTGCTGTATGCCAAGCCATCATTTGGTTCCCACAGAAATCGTACATGACCCTGATTGGCAGTTGTAGTTCCAAAATTACTTTGCCCAAAATCCTTTATTCCAAAATCACCAACATTGATAAATTGTAACAATTCAGGATTCCAATTTATGGAGGCCTGGGCAGATAAGATATCCGTAAAGCCATTCACTGCAATTTCAATACTTATTGTATCTCCAGGCATACCAATATCATTATTTGCATATAAATCAACCTGATCTTGTTCGGCATTTACTACAATTGTTTGAAAAAATGCAAGGCTCAATAAAAGATAAAAAATTGGGGTACGCATAATACTTTTGTTTTTTCAAATATACGATATAGAACGCCTGAGATAAAAAAATCTTCTGGATCATTTTGAAGTGTTTATCTTGGTAGCGATAGATATCCTACATGGGCTTATTAAACTACCAATGATTTTATAAAAATTTAGTATTTTACCTTCGGGCAAATAAAGTGGTGTACTAAGGTATTCAAAAATTCTACATGGCAAAAAGAGACATTCAGCAGGAGCTAAAGCATTTGGTCGCATTGCTGAAAATTGAGAAAGGAGATGACCTGCTTACTTATAAACGGAAAATGGCGGGAGCTTCACTAAAGGAGCGAAGAGAGCAGGGCGTTTGTTGGTATCCGGTAGATTTGGAGAAAACCAAATTCGATTCCGGTGAGCGATTGCTGGTCAAAATATCCAGGCCTCCCGAGCATCGAGAACCCCATATGTTTCAATCGGGAAAGTTAGTTAGCTTGTTCTCAAATGCAGCGGAAAACCATGAAAATAGCGAGGTAGTTTCCGGGGTAGTCAATCAGGTACGAGAGCATGATATGCTGATGACGCTAAATTGTGACGACGTTCCCGAATGGATAAATGATGGCTATCTGGGTGTGCAATTACTATTTGATGAAAATGCATATCGCGAAATGGAAAATGCGCTTAAATATCTCATCAAAACAAAAGACGAGCGCATCAATCAATTGAAAGATATTTTACTCGGCGGGGTTGAAGCTCAATTTGATAGTCATAATCCCACAGAAATTGATAGCTTGAATCGAAGCCAGAATAAGGCATTGAACCTCATAGCAAATGCCAGAGATGTTGCTATAATCCATGGTCCTCCGGGTACTGGGAAAACAACAACTTTAGTCAGAGCCATATTACACTTACTCAAAGAAGAACATCAAATATTGGTGTGTGCTCCAAGTAATGCGGCTGTAGATTTGTTTGTTGAGAAGTTGGATGAAGAAGGCATAAATGTAGTCCGTATTGGGCATCCCGCCCGTGTAACTCAAAAAATCCTCAGCAATACCCTCGACGCAAAAATTGCCCATCATTTGGATTATAAAAATCTGAAATCAATTCGTAAAAAGGCTGATGAATACAGAATGATGGGCAAAAAATTCAAAAGAAGTTTTGGACATGCCGAGAAAGAACAGCGCAGGTTGCTTTTTGCAGAAGCTAAAAAACTAAAAGCAGAAGCCGAGCACCTGGAGTTTTATATAGTAAATAGCATTTTGTCTAATGCCCAGGTCATTGCATCGACATTGGTAGGTGCCAATAATTATTATTTGAAAGGCATGAGATTCCAATCAGTTTTTATAGATGAAGCTGCACAGGCTTTGGAGCCGGCCTCCTGGATTCCAATATTAAAATCAGAAAAAGTAATTTTTGCAGGAGATCATTTTCAGTTACCTCCTACAATAAAGTCATACGAAGCTGCAAGAAACGGACTGGAAGTCACACTCTTTGAAAAGGCCATCAAACGAAATCGTGCCGATATAATGCTGCAAGAGCAATACCGGATGCACACAAAAATCATGGATTTTTCCAATAGTTATTTCTATAAAGGCCAACTCTATGCCAATGACAAAGTAGCAGGCTGGAAGGTATTTGAAGATGACAAACCGGTAGAATTTATAGATACCGCCGGCACTGGGTTTTTTGAACAAATGGAGGTAGATACCAAAAGTTCATTCAACAGAGAGGAGGCAAATTTACTTTTCCGGCATTTCGAAGAATATCTTCACCAAATTGAATTGATGGATAAACTCGATGAAGTTCAAAATATTGGTATTATTTCTCCTTACAAAGCACAGGTTGGTTTGCTGAAGGAAAAATTTGACGACGCGTTTTCTGATCGGGAAAATATTCGCGAAAAAGTAGCTATTAACACGGTAGATTCATTTCAGGGGCAAGAACGAGATATTATTTATATCAGCCTGGTGAGGTCGAATGAAAAAGGAGTGATTGGTTTTTTAGCTGATACTCGGCGCATGAATGTCGCAATGACACGTGCAAAAAAGAAACTGGTAATCATTGGAGATAGTGGCACTATTGGCACAAACCCATTCTATCAAAAATTCCTGGATTATATCAATATAATTGGTGCTTATCGAAGTGCTTTTGAGTTGGGAGGTTGAAAATTTATTGTATTGACTATTACTGGTTAAATGTCTGAATCAGGATTTTTAAGATTAAAGGATGTTCAGGATTTTACTTTCTGAATAGTCGTTTTACTTCTAGACTTCTTGCTCCAAAATTTATTAATAATCCTTTGTCAATTTTGTAAGCTTGCAAGTAATTCAACCCTTGAGCAAGATGGACATCTTCTAATTTGATAATTGCTTTAAGTTCTACAATTACTTGATTTTCAACTACAAAATCAGCCCGCCTTGATCCTACTTGGATTTCTTCATAAAAAATGGGCATTTCCTCCTCTCTGGCAAAGCCTATAACTTGTCTCTCCATTTCTATTGCCAAACATCTTTGATAGATCACTTCTTGAAACCCATTGCCTAAAGTATTATGAACCTTCATTGCACATCCGATGATTTTGTAAGTCAACTCATCTTTTATTTCTTCTTTCATCCTATTAATCTTTTAATCCTGCTCATCCTGATTCAGACAACTATTTAT
This sequence comes from uncultured Roseivirgaceae bacterium, assembly GCA_964507705.1. Lineage (GTDB taxonomy): Bacteria > Bacteroidota > Bacteroidia > Cytophagales > Cyclobacteriaceae > JAAUQL01. Next base: position 5,804 of record CAZDRA010000032.1, read on the forward strand.
ACTTTTCAACCAAATTAGCCAACCGAGAGTTCAACCATGACTTAAATATTTACTTAACAAACATAAATATTATACATATTTTAAAATGAAATTGATTGCATTGAGAGCAAAACATATTATCCCTCCAACAAGCGCATCATTTTTGTCAATGAAATAGCGGTAATATTCTTTGCGAGAGGATATTGATCATCACCGGCATATATTACATATCGATCTGTAGCGCCAATGTCATCACATCCCAAATAAAAGCCTTTGGAAACTTTTGGTGAAATTGATCTTTTAATTTCTATTGCTATTTTTTTTCGTTCGCCATATTCTATTATTAAGTCTATTTCTGCACCTGCAGAAGTTCTATAGAACCAAAACGTAGCTCCAATAGGTGCACATGAAATAAGGTTTTCGATTACGAATCCTTCCCAGCTTGTTCCAATTACCGGATGCCCCATCAGATCGTTAAGGTTGGAGATATTAAGTAAAGCATGTGTGAGCCCACTGTCTCTGATATATACTTTTGGGGTTTTGACAAGCCGTTTTCCAATATTTCCAAACCAGGGCCGTAAGCTACGGATAAGCAATAGGTCTTCCAGTAATTCAATATATCGTTTTGCAGTGGGAGCCGCTGTGTCCAGGTTAGCGCCAAGTTTTGCTATATTAACCTGAGTGCCTTGATTATGAGCCAGCATCGTCCACAATCTCCTTAAAGTGGTGGCGGGTATTCTCGGGCCCATTTGAGGTACATCGCGTTCCAGATATGTAGTGATAAAATTGGCTCGCCATCTCATGCTAGCCAAATCGTTTCTCGCCAATACACTATCGGGAAAACCGCCTCTCAACCACAATTGATTAGTGGTGATTTTTGATCCTTTGTTCGTTTCTATTATGTTCAACCCAGATAATTCTATATAAGCGATCCTGCCAGCGAGACTTTCTGACGATTGCCTGATCAAATCCAATGAAGCAGAGCCCAATACCAGGAATTGACCTGTATTATGACCTTTCCTTCTGTTACGATCAATTACTCTTCTTAATATAGAAAACAATTCGGGTACTCGATGAATCCCATCTAGGATGATAAGCTTACCGGTGTTCAATTCAAAAAATTGTTCCGGTTCATCCAGCTTAGATAAGTCAGAAGAGGACTCCAAATCCAGATATATGGCTTCTGAATCTAACTGTCCAACGACTTCGAGTGCCAGTGTAGTTTTACCAATCTGCCTCGGGCCCAGAATGCCTACTGCTGAAAATTCTGTTAATAATTGGATGATCTCATCTTGTGCATGTCGCTTAATCATCCTTGCAATTATAACACTAAATGTTCGATTTACAAGGTTAAATCATAGAATATTTATTGGTTTCAACACGATATAGTTTTGTGATTGAGAGTTTAATGTGTTGTATTCTATGTTTGGTTACCCCAACTTTTATACCTTTTATAAAGATTATACCATAAAATTTCAGAAATTGAGATCAATACATTTGATAATCCTTAATTATGAAAAATCGAATTTTTTCAAGTTCAAGACGGAAGTTTTTGCAAACAGCAGCAACCGGAGCTATTGTTGCTCCCTTTATCTTAGAATCCTGCAAACCTGACGATGGCATTCTACAGCATGCCTGTATAGGGATTGGAGGAATGGGACTAGGCGACCTTAAAAATTTTATCAGTCATCCGAAAGTACAAATTGTAGCAATATGTGACGTGGACTCGGATAGATTGAAGATAGCGTCGGAGTTGGTTCCCGAGGCTCGTACGTACACCGATTGGAGAGAGCTTCTAAAAAAGGAGAAAAATAATATTGAATCTGTCAACGTTGCTGTGCCGGATCATAGCCATTTTTCTATAGCCTACCAGGCTATTCAAAAGGGACTGCATGTGTATTGTCAAAAACCATTATGTCACGATGTTGCTGAGGTACGTAAGCTTACCAAGGAATCTATAAAAAAGGGCGTAATTACGCAACTTGGTACCCAACATGCCTCTTCTGCCAATGATCGCAGGGCTGTTCAGTTAATTAAGGACGGGGCCATCGGTAAAATAAAACATGCATATCTATGTTCTAACCGACCAAGTGGAGTGAAATACCGGGTGAGCGGACCTCGACCATCTCAAAGGCAAGATGCCCCAACAAATTTGAATTGGGATCTTTGGATAGGTAGCGCTCCAAATCGATCTTATGCACCGGACATATATCATCCGATGATATGGAGAGCCTGGCAGGATTTCGGAACAGGGTGGTCTGGTGATATTGGATGTCATATATTTGACGCTGTTTGGAAAGGTATTGGTTTGAAACCACCAAAGTCTGTCATAGCCAAGGTTCAGGAATCCTGGCAAAACACACCCGCACGAAGATCCGATACCTGGCCGCAAAGCAATCATATCACTTGGATGTTTCCCGGTAATGAACTTACGGAGTCTGATGTACTGCCTTTGGAATGGTTTGATGGAGAATTTTATCCACCACAAGAGATTCTGGATTTATATCCCGGCAAGCAATATCCGGTTGAATCGGCCATGCTCATTGGTACGGAAGGAGCTCTTCTCATTGTTCATACAGCTGGTTTGGTTCTTTTACCACAAAACAAATTTGAAAATTACCCTATGCCAAAATTTGCTAACCGAAATCATTACCACCACTTTGTAAACGCCTGCTTGGGTGGTCAAAAAACCGAATCTCATTTTGCACAATCCGGACCAATGACAGAAGCAATCTTGTTGGGGACTGTGGCAATCCGTACACCAGACCAATTACTTGAATGGGATGCTGCCAACTTGAAATTTCCTAACAATCCTGATGCCAACAAATTCCTTCGTAGAACATATCGAAAGGGTTGGGAAATGGCAGGATTTTAAACCGACTTATAAGACATGATTTTTTAATAGTTGATTTATTGCTTTGATATTTAGCAACAAATTTTTTGAAAGAAGTGTAGTCTAAAAGTTTAATACTTTGTGAAAGTAATATGATATTCAAACTGCCAAAGGGATTTTTGATCCTGAAATCTTTAAATAAAAGCAGGTTTGAATTTTGGTATTTCCAAATTGTATCTTTTTAAACGTTTTGGGCTGATGTAGCCATAGCTAATAATTCTAATTATTTCCATAGCATCTCTTGGTAAAAAACAATATTAAATCTTAATTTTGCGATCGTTTTAAAAAGTCAAATTTTTCAATAAGAAACATGTCAAAAAAAGGAAAGGTAACACAGGTAATTGGGCCTGTTGTTGATGTTAGTTTTGATGAAATTGCAAGTCTTCCAAGTATATATGATGCACTTGAGGTAACAAGACCAAATGGTCAGGTAGTAATTTTGGAATGCCAGCAACATCTTGGTGAAGATCGAATAAGAACGGTTGCCATGGACAGCACAGAAGGTATGGTGCGCGGCATGGAAGTAGTTTCAACCGGATCACCAATACAAATGCCTATTGGTGATGATATAAAAGGCAGATTATTCAATGTAGTTGGTGAGGCTATTGATGGTATTTCTCAACCAAAAGCTTCTGGACATTTACCCATTCACAGACATGCACCAAAATATGAAGATTTATCTACAAGCTCCGAAATATTATATACCGGAATAAAAGTAATCGATCTTCTTGAGCCGTACGTAAAGGGTGGAAAAATTGGACTTTTTGGAGGAGCTGGTGTTGGTAAGACTGTCCTTATCATGGAGCTCATGAACAATATTGCTAAAGCATATGATGGATTATCAGTTTTTGCTGGTGTCGGTGAACGAACCAGAGAAGGAAACGATTTGCTTCGAGAAATGCTTGAGTCCGGAGTAATTAAATACGGCGATGAATTTATGAAATCAATGGAGGAAGGCAACTGGGACTTATCTAAAATTGATAAAAAAGAACTTTCTCAATCTAAAGCCACTTTGGTTTTTGGTCAAATGAACGAGCCTCCTGGAGCCAGAGCACGAGTAGCGCTTTCGGGACTTACCGTTGCTGAGTATTTTAGAGATGGAGATGGTACCGGACAAGGAAATGATATTTTATTATTTATAGACAATATATTTAGGTTTACTCAGGCGGGTTCAGAGCTGTCTGCACTTCTTGGGAGGATGCCATCTGCTGTTGGTTATCAGCCAACGCTCGCTACAGAAATGGGAGAGATGCAGGAGAGAATTACTTCTACAAAAAGAGGATCGATAACTTCGGTTCAGGCAGTATATGTTCCTGCTGATGACCTTACTGACCCTGCCCCTGCAACAACTTTTTCTCACCTTGATGCAACTACTGTACTTTCAAGAAAAATTGCAGAGCTTGGCATCTATCCAGCTGTGGATCCTTTGGATTCTACATCTAGAATTCTTAATCCTGAAATATTGGGAGATGAGCATTATGGCACCGCTCAAAGAGTGAAAGAGATTATTCAACGTTATTCTGAACTTCAGGATATCATTGCGATTCTTGGTATGGAAGAATTATCAGACGAAGATAAGGAAGTGGTACACAGGGCACGTAGAGTGCAAAGATTTTTGTCGCAACCTTTTCATGTTGCCGAAGCATTTACTGGGTTGACCGGTGTATTGGTAGATATTAAAGATACCATTAAAGGATTTAATATGATCCTTGATGGAGAGCTGGATTATTTGCCTGAAGCGGCATTTAACCTTGTTGGATCGATAGAAAGTGCAATAGAAAAAGGAGAAAGATTAATAGCTGAGGCTAAAAGTTAATTTAAGCGAATTATCATGCATTTAGAAATAATAACACCTGATAAAACAATATTTCAAGGAGAAGTAGTCTCGGCTACTTTTCCTGGAAGTAAAGGATCTTTTCAGGTTCTGAAAAATCACGCAGCCATTATAAGTACCCTGGACAAAGGCAAAGTTATTTATAAAACAAATGACAATGAGCATGAAATTGTTGTAAATGGTGGTATTGTTGAGGTTTTGAAAAACAACATCATATTACTTGCTGAAGAAATAGTAGAGAATTAGTTAGCTCGCCAATTAACCAGAAAATTTCATAATTATACAGCTTCATTGCATTCCCGATTACAATTCACTTAGCTCAACACCTCTTTAAGAACTTGAATTGATTTGAATTCTTTGACAGAATCGTAGTGAAACCTATAATAATCAATAAAGAAAATAAGTATTTCATTCCTGATAGATTTTCCTAGTTTCAGGTGTTGGTTGAAACTTGATTGTATAAAGAAATTTATATTGGCGGAAAATGATTCATCAGCAATTTTAGAGTGGCCAAGCTCTTTTAACATGCCATCTGCCGATTCAGGCATAATGCCCAAATATTTACTTAAAAGAATCATAAATTGGAGATGAAAATTTTCAAACCTTTCATTCATAAAATCTAAGGTAAGAACTGACTCATGGAGGAATATAAAAAGTTGTTCATTTTCCCCTTCTTCTCTAAGTGCCTGGTTTAGCAATTCAGTAAGAAATAATGCAATTGATGTTTTTTTAATATTGTAAGGTATCGTTTGAAAATTGTATTGGCACTTCATCTCACTTATTCGATGGATGTCCTTTCTTTTATTATGATAAACAACAAGGTCAAGCATAGTTAATGGCTGAAACAAGGCGATTTTTGTTTTTGCTTTTTTAGACCTCACACTGTTTACAATATAAGACTGCATCCCAAATGTCTCAGTAAAGATCTTGGCAATGATGGAGGATTCCTTAAACTTAATGTATGACAGGGCTATCCCTCTTGTTTTGTAAAGCATTTACAGTTGATTCAATAATTCTAATTTTCAATGGTTCATCAATTTTGTCATGCGATCTTTGCACGCAATTGATTGTTAACTAAATAATTTTCGCTGAATGAGAAAATAATTTTCTATTTGGCTATATCTTTACTTTCAAATAGATAATATTTTCATGGATAGCAATATAAATCATCAATTGATTAAATCATATAGCAAATCGTTTACTGAACAATTAGTTAATGATTTCTTTAAGAAAAAATCCAGTATTAAAGGCGAGGAAATCTTAAAATTAAGTCAAATCAAGCAGATAAACTTTTTCCTGCTGAAGATTTTATTTGAAAATTGGCAGTCGGAAATGAAAAATTTGAAAAGTCCTTATTTCGACTATGCCAGTGAAGATGTACAATCCGCTTTAAATACATTTATGAATGTGTTATCAAAAAATATTTTGATAGACAAGCAGGGTTTTAAACAATTGTTGGAAGAGGCTACCTACAAAACCATATTATTGATTTTTTCTCCATATGAATTCTATTTACAAGAAATTAATAGACCTAACTTTAAGCAAATTACCATCAACGATCTTTATGCGATACAGAAGTATATAAAAATAAATGCTCACTTGCTCAAAGCATATATTGATCGGTTTGATGTTGAAAAAATACAAGCAGTCTTTAATGATGATGCAATTAGGATATTCAATGAAGTGTGTGAAACAATAAAAGATACCCCGGAAGATTTTGATAATTTTATCCTGGATTTTTCTAAAGTATTACCCTTGGATATTAAAGAAGTATACTCTCAAGCGAATAATGAAACTAATGAGAATAGTGAAGCCATTCAGGTCGATGTTGAAAATATCGCCAGTTCTACTTCAAAAATGAAAACGCTCTTAGATACATTAGGGGTAGAAAAGAAAGATGCAATAATTGACATACATGAAAAAAAGCCACTAGAAGACATAAAAAAAAGTATTACTATCAACCAGCGATTTATGTTTGAGAGTGAACTTTTTAATAGTGACAAAGCAGAATTTGATATGGTAATTAATTATCTCGATAACTGTAAAAACCACCAGGAAGCCATGGGGTTTGTTAATGAAAACTATGTGAACAAGAAGAACTGGGATATGGATAAAATGGAGGTAAAGGAATTTATAAAATTAATTGGCAAGCGTTTCCCTCAGTAGATTTACCTTACCAAAACCTGCATTCTGTGTGCATCAATTTTTATTAGTATAAAAATCAATATCGTAAAACCCCAAAGAGAAGATCCTCCATATGAAAAAAGTGGAAGCGGTATTCCGATAACTGGAAAAAGTCCAATAGTCATACCAACATTAACCATAAAATGTATAAATATGATAGCAGCCACTGAATACCCATAGACACGGGCGAACGTTTCTTTTTGTCTTTCAGCAATATTTACAATTCGAATCAAAAGAAAAATAAAGAGAAAAATCACCAATGATGTTCCTATCCAGCCTTGTTCCTCACCTAATGTGCAGAAAATGAAATCAGTGCTTTGTTCCGGGACAAAATCAAATTTGGTTTGTGTTCCTTGTAAAAATCCTTTCCCCACTAACCCCCCGGAACCGATAGCGATTTTTGATTGTGTTACATTCCATCCATATCCCAGAGGATCAGCCTCGGGATTGATTAATGCTTTTATCCTATTTTGCTGATGGGGTTTTAGTATATCATTTACAAAATAATCGACACTCCATACTACAGCAATCACTATAATCATTCCAGCTGCAATAGTCAAAATTCTTTTCCAGTTTTTTTTGCCAAAAAGAATGATAATAATTCCTACAACAATTATCGAAATAATTAATGTTGTCTGATTAAATATAAGCGTAAGGACAAAAAGTAATATGGCTATGAGGCCTATAACAATAATAGTAGGATTGAGACCTTCCCTGTAGAGGACAATTACAAAAGCCCCAAAGACCAATGCCGTACCGGTATCTCCCTGAATGATAATTAATACTGGGGGTACAAGGATAAGACATGCGGTGATAAGTAAATCATTAATTTTAGATAGTTTATAATTTACCTTACTCATATATTTTGCTACTGCCAGTGCCGCGGCAAATTTTGAAAACTCAGATGGCTGTACTCTAAAACCACCAATAGAAAACCAACTTGTTGACCCTGACACTTTAGTTCCGGCGAAGAGCACAAAGACCAAGAGAAAAATTACAATTCCATAAATTATGTATGCGAAGGAGTCATAGAAGCGGAAATCGATCGTCATGATTACAATTATTATAAGAATGCTTGTCCCAATCCAAATAAGTTGTTTTCCGGAATTTAATGATAAACTAAAAATATTTTTTTTCACTTCTTCATCATATACTGCCGCATAGATATTGAGCCATCCCAATATCACTAAAGCGAAATAGAGAGCGATCACTACCCAATCAATTTTGTTTACTATGGCTCCTTCCTGTCTCAATAGATAAAGTGTCCTTTTTTTATATAATCTTCAATCCAAACCTTCTTGGTCTCACGCGTTAAATATCTTTCCATCATGAGCCCTGCGATTCCCGCAGCCGCCCTGGCTCCCTGGCCGGCATTTTGTACATAAACAGCAATCGCAATTTTGGGGTCATCCTTTGGTGCAAAAGCAATGAAAACAGAATGATCTTCGCCATGGGGATTTTGCGATGTACCTGTCTTTCCACAAACTTTAATCCCCGGTATTTGCGCCCTTAACCCAGTTCCATTGTTCACTACAGATTCCATAGCATCAATAACAGGTCTAAAATGAATTGTATCTATGCCTACAAAATGTTTTTGTTTATAAATTCCTCTTGGCTCATTTCCTTCCCCTATTCCCTTTATAATATGTGGAGTATAATAATATCCTCTGTTTGCAATAGCAGCAGAAAAATTGGCCATTTGCAATGGGCTTATCAATATCTCTCCCTGGCCTATACTTATAGAATTTATTGTGGACCATTTCCACCTATTTTCTCCATAAATTCTATTGTATAATTTGGGAGATGGGATTTGACCACCTTTTTCATTTGGTATATCAATACCCAGAGGTGCACCGAGGCCGAAATTATTCAAATATTTATTCCAGACATCAAGCCCCATTCTGGAATCGATAAATGTATTTTCCGACAGACCTCTATTAATTATTCTTTTGAATACAATATAAAAATAGTTATTTGACGACATCTTAATCGCCTTGAATACATCATAATATCCTGCTGGAGCATGATCGCCTACCAATGCTCCGCTACAAAATATTTGTTCGCTTGGTGAGATCACTCCTTCCTGAAGTGCAATAAGAGCTTGTAGTGGTTTGAATGTTGATCCTGGCGGATAAACAGACATGATAGCTCTGTTAAATAGAGGTTTAAGGGAATCCATTGTTAGCTCGTTAAAATTATTACTAAACATCCTTCCACTAAGATATCCAGGACTATATGATGGACTAGAAATGATACTTAGTATCTCACCGGATTTTGGCTCAATAGCAACAGCTCCACCAGCCAATCCTTCCATTAACCATTCCCCATATTGCTGTAACTCCAGATCAATGGTGGCCGTTAAATTTGAGCCAGGGACAGATGCAGTATCTCTTTTGCCATTTTTAAAATCTCCTTTTACTACGCCTCGCACATTTACCATTTTGTACTTTACGCCATTCTTACCTTTTAACTCTCTTTCATACCCAAGTTCAATACCGCTAATGCCAATATAATCACGTTGTTTGTATGAGCTTGTAGTATCTCGATCCAACATGGGCTTACTAATTTCTCCTACATATCCCAGAGCATTTGCAAGGTTGTGATGTTGATAACCTCGCAGAGAACGAACCTGTGGATAGTAGCCGGGAAAATCTACAAGGAAATCTTCAAACTTTGCAAAGTCTTCTAAAGAAAGCATTTTCATGAAAACAGAAGGCTGAAACATATCGTAGTCTATGGCTACCTTCATTTTCTCAACGAATTGTTCTTTAGAAATATCAAGCAGTTGACAAAATTTGACAGTATCCTCAACGTGTGCTTCTTTTGGTATGACCATCAAATCAAATACCGGATCGTTATGTACAAGCAACTCTCCATTGCGATCGTAAATAACGCCTCGGTAGGAATAGTCTCTTATTTTTCTTAAGATATTATCTTCTGCTGCCGGCCCGTAGGTGTCGTCTAAAAATTGTATTTGAAATAGCTTTATACAATAAATGAAACCTACTAGTATAAAGACAAATTGAATAATGTATTTTCTGTTGTCCTCCACGATCAGCTTGCCTTCTTATAAAACAAATACTGCGTTAAGACAATTACGAAAAAAGTGAGTATCGTACTAAAAAATACCTTAGACAGGTTAAAAAAGAACAGGTCAAACCCACCGGCTTCAAGGAAAAATAAAATGAAGAGATGGATAAAGATCAACGGTAGCGAATAGGTGAAAAACCATCCTAAACCCATGGTTTTGAGGCTGGGTATTATAATGTCTTCGTAACCTCCTCTGGGTGTTACGATATTAAGCCAGTAAGGTCTTAAGAAAGCGATAAACACACTTGCTGCTGCATTTACACCCAGGCTATCATAAAACACATCAACGCTTAATCCGGTAGCAAAGGCAACCAATATTAACATCATGGGACCTATCTCAATAGGAAGCATCAAAATAAATGCTATATATAAAAAGCAAAAGGAAGTGTCAAAAAGTATAAAGTTTTTTAATAACAATACTTGAAAAAGTACATAAAGAAAAAAAGAAACTATGAGCATTATGTAGTGTCGGCTACTCATTATCTGATTTTATAGCATTCTCCAGATTTATTTTCTCGCCTTTCAAAGGATTTTTAATTACATAAACGTAAGCCAAATTTGAGAAATCATTTGAAAGATTAATATCAATATTGTAAAAAGATGCATTTTCTACCAGAGAGTAATCATCGATAAAACCAATGATAATATCTCTTGGAAATATTGAATTGTATCCTGATGTTACAATCGTGTCACCTTTTTGTAACTCTATATGTCTCGGCACAAAAAGTAGTTTCGATTTCAAAATATCCCTACCATCCCAATTGATACTACAAAATGTACTACTACTATTAATGTATGCTGATACAAATACATCAGTATTTAATTGTGACGAAACAGTTGCAAAATTTTCTGAGACAGACATCACTTTCCCAATAATTCCCAGGGCACTCACAACTCCCATTCCAGGTTCTACTCCATTTGTAGTTCCTTTATTTATTGTAATAAAATTATGCATAAACCTGGTCGAATTATTAATTACTTTGGCAGAAAGATATTTGTACTCGTAATCAATATGACTGTTCATAGTAGAGTCAAGTTTGGAATTTACTATGATAGGAACTTGACTCTTGGACAATAATGCTCTCAATTGAGCATTGTCGTTAGCCAGGCCCTCATTGACGTTCGGAAGATTAAAATACTGAGAAATATTTGCTCTTTTTTCGTAAATACTGCCAACTAATGATTGGCTCGTATGAAAATATGCAGCACTATGATAGGGATTATTTTTTACTAACAACCATATACACAACACTTCAATCGTAAATAGCAATAAAAATGCCCGGTAACTATGTAATAATTGTAGTAATCTATACATGTGCTGTTTATGTCATCAACACAGGCTTCAACTTATTAAGATTTTTAAGCGCTGCGCCGGTTCCCCTAACTACAGCTCTCAATGGATCTTCAGCAATATGCAAAGGTAGTTTTGTTTTCAGCGCCAATCTTTTGTCAAGACCTCTTAGAAGTGCTCCACCACCAGTCAAATGAATTCCATTATCATAAATATCCGCACTCAATTCCGGAGGGGAAATTTCCAATGCTTTCAGAACAGATTCCTCAATTTTTGAAACTGATTTATCAATTGCAAAAGCGATTTCTGAATATGATATTTTTATAATTTTTGGAATGCCCGTCATAAGATCTCTTCCTCTGATTTCATAATCATCTGGTGGGTCATCCAATTCTGTAAGTGCCGATCCTACCTCGATTTTAATTTTTTCAGCCGACCGCTCGCCAATTAACAAATTATGCTGACGCCTCATATAATCGAGGATATCTTTGTTAAAGGTATCTCCTGCGACTCTTATTGATTGGTTGCAAACAATCCCCGACAAGGCAATGATTGCAATTTCTGTAGTTCCTCCTCCGATATCGACAACCATTGATCCAACCGGCTGGTCAATATCTATTCCAATACCCAGAGCTGCTGCAATAGGCTCATGGATCATATATACTTCTTTGGCACCAGCATGCTCTGCCGAATCTCGAACAGCTCTTTTTTCCACTTCGGTAATTCCTGATGGAATACAAATTATCATCCGATGTGAGGTAGGCAACCATCTTTTGTTGTTGTCAATCATTTTGATCATGCCACGTATCATATGCTCTGCTGCATGAAAATCTGCAATTACTCCATCCTTTAGTGGTCGGATTGTCTTGATATTTTCGTGGGTTTTTTCATGCATTTGCATCGCCTGCGTGCCGATGGCCAAAACCTTGTTGGTATTCTTATCTATTGCAATGATAGATGGTTCATCTACCACAATCTTATCTTTATGAATAATAAGCGTGTTGGCAGTGCCAAGATCTATTGCAATATCACTGGTAAAAAAGTCAAATATGCCCATGCGAAAGTTTTAAATTAAACGGGGTCGGAAGTTAGTAATCAGAAACATAATTATAAGTTTAAAAAACACTTTTATCTTACTTCTCAATTTTTAATGTTTAAAATGCCTGACCCCAGTAAATACCATAGCAATATCATGCTTATCGCAATATGATATTGAATCTTTATCTCGAATAGATCCTCCGGGTTGAATAATTGCTTTTATTCCTACACCATCAGCTATTTCTACACAGTCAGGAAATGGGAAAAATGCATCAGAAGCCATCACGGCTCCCTGAAGAGAAAGACCAAATGTATTGGCTTTTTTGATAGCCTGGTTCAAGGCATCTACTCTTGATGTTTGTCCAACACCACTGGCAATCAACATTCCATCTTTAGCCAAAACGATTGTATTAGATTTTGTGTGCTTGCATATTTTACTTGCAAAAGCAAGTGCGGCATTTTCATCATCGCTGGTTGGTCGGGAAGTCACGCCTTCAAATTTTTCCACGACATCAGTGACCAAATCCCTTTCTTGTTCGATGATTCCATTGAGAATACTTTTGGTTTGTTTTTTTGTATTTAAGTCGGCCTTCTTTACCAATAAGATTCTATTCTTCTTTTGTTTTAAAATTTTCAAAGCTTCATCGGTGTAATCCGGTGCAGAAAGTATTTCAAAAAATAACTTATGAAGTTCTTCTGCCGCAGCAGCATCTACAGTTTTATTCGTGATCAACACCCCTCCGAATGCAGAAACCTTATCTGCTTCAAATGATTTTAGGTAAGCCTCTTTTACTGAACTGCCAGTAGCGCAACCGCAAGCATTTGTATGTTTCAAAATGGCAAATGCCGTCTCATCTCCAAATTCTTCTATCAGGCACACAGCCGCATCAACATCTACCAAATTATTATACGACAATTCTTTACCGTGAATCTTATCAAATATTTCGCTGAGATCTCCATAATACACGCCTTGTTGATGTGGGTTTTCTCCATATCTAAGTACTTTACTTTGGCGGGAACTTATTTTTATGCTTTTGACTTGATCAGCTTTATTGAGATAATTAAAAATTGCGGTATCATAATGAGATGATATGTCAAATGCTTTTGCAGCAAATAATTTTCTTTGATCGATGCTGGTCTCACAATGCTGAGTTTCCAGTATTGTTTCCACGTCTTTGTACTGCTCCATCGAAGAAACAATGAGCACATCCTTAAAATTTTTGGCCGCAGCTCTTATCAATGAAATACCACCGATGTCAATTTTTTCTATGATATCCTGTTCGCCAGCTCCAGAAGCTACAGTTGCTTCAAAAGGATATAAATCGACGATCACCAAATCTATGTTGGGAATTTCAAATTCTTTCATTTGATCTCTATCGCCTTCATGATCTCTTCTGGATAAAATACCACCAAACACTTTTGGGTGAAGCGTTTTTACCCGGCCACCAAGAATGGATGGGTAACTCGTCAAATCCTCAACAGGTGTAACGGGAATGCCGGCATCTTCAATAAATTTTTGTGTACCACCGGTTGAAAAAAGCTGTACATTATTTTCATGTAGAAATTTAATGATCGGCTCAAGATTGTCTTTGTGATAAACGGAAATTAATGCTGAATTTATTTTTTTTAAGGACATGGAATTATGGATTTTTTTCAAGACGTGAAATTACTTTTTTAACTGGAATAATTGGGGCGATAATTAATGTTAATTACAAAATTTTTGAATGCGAGCCTGCTTGATGGAAGAGGCAGGAATCAAAAAACTAAGCACTTCTAAAATTTGACACTTTATGAACAGACTCTAATTACTATTCTCCAAAATTGCCTTAGCGATAATCCTTGGATAAAACACGTGTTCTAATTTATGGACTTTGTTGGCAACATCATCTGCCGTATCTGCCACATCCACGTCGCATTTAGCCTGAAATAAGATGTCTCCCTCATCATATGCCGAATTAACCCAATGAATCGTAATTCCAGATTCCTTTTCTTTGTTTTTGACAACTGCTTCGTGAACATAACTTCCATACATCCCTTTCCCTCCATATTTTGGTAATAATGCAGGGTGGATATTCACCATTTTATTTTTATAATTATTCACAAATCGCTCTGGAATCAACCACATAAATCCGGCAAGAACAATAAAATTTATCCCCTTAGCATCTAATATTTCATCGACAATTTTTTCTTTGTAAAAATTCTCTCGAGAAAATACAAACTGAGGAATATTATATTGTTCTGCCCGCCTCAGCACGTAGGCTTTTGGACTATTTGAAAGAACAAGCGAAACTTCGATTTGATCATGATTTTGAAAGTATTTTATAATCTCTTCAGCATTAGTTCCGCTGCCCGAAGCAAAAATCGCTATCTTATTTTTCACAGATATGTTGTTTAAATTAAAATCAAATTAGAAAAATGCCATACTGGAGATTCCTGCTAGCATCAATAGTTTGCAATACGTACTCAAGCGATGAAATCGCCTCTGGGAATCTGCCCTATAAAGTAAATAAATTAAATAAATGATAGGCACAATAAGTATGGCGAAAAATAAATTTAGTGTGTGATTTTCCAGTTGAGCAGAAAGGTAAAAAAGTATGCCAACAAAGATTGATATTAATCCATAAAGTAAATACTTGGTTTTTCTCAATCCCCACACGATTGGCAATGTCTTGCTGCCAAACCTCATGTCTCCCCTTAGATCCTCCATGTCTTTGATCACTTCTCTTATCAGGTTAATCGAGAATGCAAATATGGCATAATTGAGCAAGAGCGAAATATTTCTTTGATAGTAAATGGCAAGTACAAAAATAGAAAGACCAGTAAGCAGTGCAACTACAAAATTTCCAATAAACGGCATTCTTTTCAGTTGATTAGAATAAATCCAAAGTAAAAAACCGGCTAGAAAATTTATTAGGCCTATGTAAATATTTAAATAGATCCCAAGGCCAATTCCGGCTACATTTAGGGCCACATGAGATGCAAGGACAATTCTCCGCTTAATAAGTTTGCCGACTACTACTTTTGATGGTTTATTTATGTAGTCAATTTTTATATCGTAATAGTCATTGATAATATATCCGGCGGCGGCGATAAAAACAGTTGATAATGACACCAAAAACATGTCAAGGTCAAAAATTCTCGATAGCCAATTCTCAGGGAATCCAGCCAAAAAAATAAATGCCATATATTGAGAAAGACCAATAATCAACAGATTAGGAAATCGGGTGAGCTTTAAAAACCCAACGAACGAAAAACGCTTTTTTCTATAGTGACTTGCTCTCATGGAACCAATTTGACAACACAAAAATAACCTATTGCATTGTCATGGATAAACCAATTCATTATCCATTCAGAATTTTCTTAGTAATTAATTTATATACTTCCCGGTATTTACTTTTTTTCAGAAACTCCATATGATTATCCAGCGTTTGGAGGTCACCTCGTATTGCCGGTCCGGTCTGTGCTTTTTGCGGTCCTAATTCCAGGCTTTTATTTATAGTCTCAACAATTAGTGGATGGAGCAAGTCCAATTTCATTCCTTTTTGTTTAAGGATGTCTTCTGATATCTCAAACATATAGTTTGTAAAATTGCAGGCAAAAACAGCAGCAATATGGATGGCCATTCTTTCTTTTGAGCTCACCTGAACTACCGATTTACTTATAGAATTTCCAAGGCTTTTGAGCACTTTTGATGTGTAGGTATTTTCCGATTCTATAAGGATAGGAACATCATCAAAGGATATTTTTTTTCTTTTGGTAAAAGTTTGCAGTGGATAAAATACACCAATATTTTCTGTGGATGTAATTGCCAGGTTTTTGATAGACTTACTTCCCGAGGTATGGATTATTATGGCATTTTTTGGCAAAGCAACTTCCTGCGCAATTTCTTCGATTGCATCATCAGAAACACTTATGAAAAATATTGTTGCCTCTGATGACGAAAAATCAAGCGAAGCATTTATTTCAGCCTTGTAGAGTCTGTTCTGAAGTCTCTGGGCTTTTTTAATAGTTTGGCTATAAACCTCTACCACACGGTGTCCGGCATTTTCCAGTTCAGGGGCAAGATGCCAAGGCAGATTTCCCGAACCTATGAAAGCAATGTTATAATAGTTTGCCATACAAATATTGAAAATGATAAATCATTTATTATCCGCCACAATAGATTTTTTCGTATTCCTCCTCTTCGGTAAAGACCTGCTTTCTTAATATTTCACCTTTGGCATTATAGTAAATGATTACATAAAAATCTGCTTCGAGAATATACTTTTCAGCAAAATAAACTGGCGTTTCGGTAGATCCAATATTAATAACATCATTGAATGATGCCCCAACCACCTCACCATGTATGTTACTCAATATTCCACTTTGACTGTCTTTTATAATATGAATGATTTTTTCTTTTTCATCATCTCGCAAAACTTTATATTCACTAATTCCCTCATAAATATATTTGGCATTTTTTATGTCATAAAGGTTCCATATATCTTTTTCTTTTACCAGGGCAACCGAATCATTCCAATCCAGAATCTCATCAAATTTATATCCTGTCACATCTTGGTTTTCCAAATTAACCAAACCAAAAGATGATCCTTTTGTCCCAATGAAATATTGATTTCCGAATGGCTTTAATGCCTTTTTGTATTTTGCGCTGAGGAATACATTTTTATTATAATTAAATATTCCAAATTTTCCATTCAGTAGTGTACTCACATACCCACTGCTATAATTGCCGATAGCACTATACCTCATTTTCAAAGCTACTTTTCCACTATTGTGAATTAATCCTTTTTTCCCAGATCTCGCAACGAGCAAATATTCACTACCAAGTGCTTCAATTGAAGAATATTTTCCATCAATTATTTTGTGTCCGTTTATATTGAAAATTTTATAATTACCCTTGCTGGTTTTTGTCAGTAAATATTGTGCATTCTTTTCATTATCTCTCAAAGAGGAGGGCCAAAGTAATTTTGTTTCTTTGGAGTATGATATATCTATTAAGCTGTCATTATCAAAAATGGCATAGGTAGTACTTCCCTTAACTATTATGCCAATTTGTTCACTAAGAAAATGAACCGAATCGTATGGGAATGTTTTTGGAAATTTATCCTCAGCATTATAAATCCCCCATTTGTTTTGAATTTTCAATGCAGCGCGAGACTTATTGAATTCTACTTTATCAAAATTCAGCTCTGAAAGCGGATAAAAAATCTGATCATAGATTTTGTATTTATTTTCTTTTTTAACCATCCACCCTTCGTACAGTTCATAAAAACTTTGACGATCTAATTTTATTTTTTCTTTAAGATCAAGGTCCATGACAGTTTCCATATCATCTCTGAAAAGCAGAAGCTGAGTATCATAAATTAACTCCATATCATCATATTGAAAATCCAGCAACGGCGATACCAGGTTTGCTGCTTTACTTAAATTTTCTACATTTTGAATGGCGAAAAGGTCTCCTTTTTTTATAATGACAAATCGCCCTTCTGAGAAAATATCGTCAAATTCTGGAGGTAGTATGTCACGTTGAGAAAAGCTGGTCAAACCCCATTTACCGTTAAATTTGTATTTGATAAATGCATTGGCTACTATCCCTACATCTTCATATTTGTAATCTAACAATTGAACTCCTGATTTGTGATGTACACCATAGTATCCATCAATACCAATTTTTAAAGCTCCACAACCGAGATCCTCTACATGATTGTACGACCCCTCAAATACAATTCCTCCGAGACGAGAAACGATTAATTTTTTATCGCTTGCTTCCACCTCAAGAAAATCTTCATTTATATTTCCGCAAAAGTATTTTGCATTGATTTTCGAATATGTAAAATCAATGAGTTTCTCACCGCTCAATTTTGAAAAACCATATTTATCCATTTCAAAAATTGCCATCAATTTTCCAGTCTCAGCTTGAGCAATTTTCATTAAAGAATCCTGTTTTTGAAGAATGTTAAATTTATTTGAAAATCCCTGAGCAGACGAATGTTCTTTGTAGCAATGATATAAAAAGTCCATGGCCTTCCTCCTCATTTTGCTATTTGGATATTGTTCTATAAAAGTCATGTAACTATCCAGATCGTTGTCGGCAGTGGAGGTTTCGAATATGTTTTTTTCGGCATCATCACGAAATGGTGTACCGGAATTGTTCCTTAAAAACCGAACATAACTTTCGAGCTTTTTGTCTTCAGTTTTGGTACGATAAAGCAACTCTTCAAATTTTATCTTTGCATCAGTGATTTGAGCTGCATCCGAATAATTATAAATAAAGTATTGAAATGCCTCAAAAGTATTTGAGGAAACTGCATTTTGATAGGCGATTTCATTTTTAAGTTCCACCGCATTTTCTGTTTGAATAGCACCATTAAAATGCACTAAAAAATAGTTATAGTCTTTTATGGTATGCAAAGCCTTGGCTCGACGAAATGCTTGCAACTCCACTTCTGCTTTTTGATGATGAAGTATCGAATCATTAATATCTAATTTCCCAAGGCTTTCAATTTCTTTTTCGTCATGAACCTCAAAATCTGCAATAGCAGCATTGATAAAATAATACGAAGTATCGATATCGTACTCTGGATATTTTGGTGTGAGAAATAGCAGAGAAAATATATATTTGGCACCAGAATTTGAGCTATCTTTTTCTATGGATTTTTGAAGCAATTCTACCAATTTTATATAGTCACCTTTCTCCAACAGCTTGAAAGCTTTTTTACTTTCAGCTTGAAGAAATGAAGGGCCAAAAATTATAATTAGCGAAAAAATAGAGGTGAAAAAATAAATACGAAATCTTAATTGAAAATCTTTCTCTCCCACAATTTGAATTAAATAGTAGTCATCTAATGAATTGTAAAATTAATAAAATTATATCTCAATCATTTTGCATGAATGTAAGTCCATAATTGGAGTTCATTTAACCAATTAGTTCATTTGACGATATTTTTGATTATTGAATATTTTGTATTCTAAAATTATTCTAATACTTTTGCATTCCATTTTTCGGTTCAGTAAGACCGTAATAAAATATTTAGAGATGTACGCAATCGTTGATATAGCTGGAACACAAGTTAAAGTAGAAAAGGAAAAATTCTATTATACGCCCTTAATTGAAGGGAAAGAAGGTGACAAAATAGAGTTTGATCAAGTATTACTTGTTGATAATGAAGGTAAAGTAAAAGTTGGAACCCCAAACATCAAAGGGTTGAAAGTGACAGCTAAAATTTTGAGCCATCAGAAGGATGACAAGGTGATCGTTTTCAAAAAGAAAAGAAGAAAGGGGTACAAAGTAAAAAATGGTCATAGGCAGCAAATCACTAAAATATTAATAGAGGATATAAAATAATCTACAAATGGCACATAAAAAAGGAGCAGGAAGTTCAAGAAACGGTAGAGAGTCCGAAAGTAAACGCTTGGGAGTTAAAATTTACGGCGGTCAAGTCGCTATTGCTGGAAATATATTAGTTCGACAAAGAGGTACAACGCACCATCCTGGTGAAAATGTCGGAATGGGAAAAGATCATACTTTGTTTGCATTGATCAATGGGCAGGTGAGATTTAAAAAAGGAAGAAAAAACAGATCTTTTGTTTCAGTTGATCCAATTGAAGCATAATTATTATTTGCAAAAAGATATTTAGGCTGAATTAAATTCAGCCTTTTTTTTGCCTTTTTATTATTGTTCAAATTCAATTGAGTAAAAAACAACGCTTTGACTTTTGCTAATAACTTAAATATCAATTAAAACTTGCTTTGATATGTTTTAATTGAAAGCTGCCGAATCAATCAGCAAATTCGGTTTTGATCAATAAATGAAGCAATTACATGCCTACATTTATAGTAATGCTTTAATTTTCAAATTAAACCTTACTTAATCCAAATACATTCAAATTTGAAAAAATGTATTATTCATATAGATTTGAGAACACTTACTAAAATAAGTCTCCATATGTTTGGAAAACAAATATTAGAGTGACATTATAAGGTATTATTAGAAAAATTATTCAGCAGCATCTAAGTAAATAAAAATATGTCAAACACAGACGAAAATAACTTCTATTCAGTAATGCTAATCGATGATAATGAAATCGATAATTTAATCAATCAAAAAATGATTGAAGCCGCAAGTATAACTAAACATATTTATACACATACTGGCGCACGAAGTGCAATAGAATTTCTAAAGAATATTGAAAAGTTAGAAGAGGTTTCATCACAAATTTTGCCTGATGTTATTTTTCTTGATATTGACATGCCATTAATGGATGGATTCCAATTTCTTGATGAATTTGAAAAACTTCTGGGTACAACAAAAACAAAGTGTAAGATTGTTATGCTTACGTCCTCAATTAATCCGCAGGATGTAAATAAGTCAAAGGAATATGCATATGTCAAGAAATATATCAATAAGCCTTTGAGCCAGGAAAATTTAGAAAAATTAGAGTTATAGTAGCTATTCCCTACTTAGTGTATTAATAAAATCATCATCTATTTTTACCAATAAAGTTGGTGTAAAATAGTCCAGCTCAATGTTTTTGATTTTTTCAGCAAGACTTTCAATCTTTGATTTTTTGTTCTTTTTTGAATCACTGATTGAAATCTTCAGGATTTTAGTAAATATCACTACATGTTCGCAGTCATCTTTACCCATTAATCTTATTTGCCTTTGAATACTATTAATCAATTGATTGAATAAGTCGTAGTCTCTTACCATACAATATTGAAGAGCTAAAATTGTTTTTACTTCAAGCTGAGCAGAAGGGAATTTTTTTAGGCTCAATTCATTTAGTAGATTATTCACCCATCTTGCCGCTTCATCATATTTTTTCTTGTAGTAGCACGACAAAGATCTGTATATAACATAGGTTATGTAGTTCGGGACATCATTTTTGTCAGGTTCAAACTCATGGAATATCCCTTCATTTTCATCATACATTTCTTCAACTGCGCCAATACGTACATGACGTTTTATTTTTGTCATCAAAAATTGGGCAGGATTAGTGAAAAGCGTATAATTTGATAGAAGGTCAGCGCACGAATCATTTACTTCTTCAAAATAGTTTTCAGCTTTTCGATATACTTTATAATGATCGTAATATTCAAGTTTGAGATATTCAAATACTATTCTTAGGTGGTAATAGATAGAATCAAGACTATAATCATCGAATATCTTTTGCACGTTTAGGATAATATCTTCGATTGGCTCAAGGTCATCAAGCATAGTCTCTTCCTTTTCTACATAAAGCCTATGATAGATATTTACACAACTCTGATAAACATAAAGCCTGTGTGATTTGTACAAACTACACACATTGTTCATTTCTTTACTCATCAGCATCAGCTCCATTTTTGATGTCTCATCTCCTGAAAGTGAATAATTTCCATATTTCTTGAAATATTCTGCAAGTAAATCTTCAGCTTTATCAACAGCCAAAGTATAAGCAACATGTTTATTATAAAGCTGAGAGTAGTTAAAGTAGTCAGCTGTATTGATATGAAGTTTTTTCAAAAACTTGTAAACTATAGTCAGTTCATTTGATAAATCATAATCCAATAATTCTTTTTCAAGTTTTTTTAATGTGGCTACAGCTATTGCTCTTTTCTTGGTAAAAAGAATCTCATTTATATTAGCAACCTTTTTTAAGATGTCAGTGCGGGGGTTTTCCATTTGTTGCAAAAGATATTCTTCAATCTTTTGATTAAGCCTGGATCTAAGCGTATAATAGGCATTGGTATTTACGTCCAATTCCTCCATAATCTTATAATCTGACCTTTGTTTCTCACGCATTGCCTGAAGGAGATACGCAGATTTATCTGCACTACTCTCGATGAGTGAATCATAAATTGCCACAAAGTCTTCTTCTGAAAGTTGCTTAATAATGTTTTTGAGCTTAGCCATTCTGTTTTTTAAAAATCTGTGCGAGTAAAGATTAATTTATTAACATTTCTGTTGAATGTAATATTCGGCGCAAAAGTTAATAAATTAATTCAATTATAAACATGTTTAGCTAATATTTTTAGTTGAAATAAATACTAATCTTTATTATTTGTAGTAAATGATCTCTTTCCAGCATCAAGAAAGGAAATAAAGTTGCTGATATTCAAGTCGTAAGAGTTAGGCTCAATGAGTATTTCTTCATCAAAATTCATAATGACGTAAAATGGCTGAGCATTGTTATTAAACTTTCTTATTTGAAGATCTGCGTTTTGCTTGCCGATGGTTTTCTTTACTTTACTATCATAATCAGAAGTGTACCACTCATTTTTTGGGAGACCAGTTTTATCATCAACATAAAGTGCTACCACAATAAAATCGTTTTTTAATCTCCGAAGTACCTCTGGGTCAGACCAAACTCTTACTTCCATTTCACGGCAGTTTACGCATCCGTGACCAGTGAAATCTATAAATATTGGTTTATTCTGCTCTTTGGCACAAGCCAAGGCTTGATTGTAATCAAAATAGCCTTTTATTCCATGTGGAAAATGTAGAAAATCAGCATATTTAGGTTGATTACATAATTTTTCTTTTTCAGAATTATCAATAAATGATCCAGTATTACCTGATTGCATCAAATTGAAATCTAGTGTGGACATTGGAGGAAGATAACCTGCCAATCGTTTTAAGGGGGCTCCAAACATACCCGGTATTAGATAAACAACAAATGTAAACGTGAAAATAGCAAGAATTAGTTTTGGCACACTAACTACTTCTGTAGGGCTATCAAGTGGTAATCGTATCTTTCCTAACAGGTAAAGTCCCATTAAAGTAAAAATAACAATCCAAAATGCCAGATAAATTTCTCTATCCAAAATATTCCAGTGATAAGCCTGATCGGCAATACTTAAAAATTTCAATGCAAAAGCGAGTTCCAAAAAACCCAGTACTACCTTGATGGAATTAAGCCATCCTCCAGATTTCGGTAGAGAATTTAACCATTCCGGGAATATGGCAAATAGTGTAAATGGTATTGCAAAGGCCATTGAAAAAGCAAACATGCCAAGAATTGGTTTCAAAACCATTCCTCCCGCAGCCTCAACTAATATGCTTCCAACAATTGGGCCGGTACAAGAAAATGATACAAGGACTAAAGTAAAAGCCATAAAAAATATGCCGAGTATTCCACCTTTGTCAGCTTGTTGATCAGCTTTATTTACCCATGAACTTGGGAGGGTTATTTCAAATAATCCAAAAAATGAAAGTGCAAAAATTACGAAAACAGCAAAGAAAATAAGATTGGGTATCCAATTAGTGGCCAATTCATTGGCAATTTCAGGACCCATGAACGGTGCGACAATAGAGCCAATAATAGTGTAAATCAAGATTATTGAAAAACCATAAATCAAAGCATTTCTGATTCCCCGCTTTTTATTTTTGGACTTTCCTGTAAAGAATGTGACCGTCATGGGAATCATGGGAAAAACGCAAGGTGTAAAAAGTGCTGCTAATCCAGCCAAAAAGGCAATGATCATAAAACTTAACAACGAATATGGAGAGTGTGTATCTCTCAATTTGAGAAGACTTGAACCAACTTTACTATTTTTCTTGGCGATGGTATCTGATATCGGGAGTTGTATTGCTTGCGCTAAAGATTTGGTTTTAGTTTCACTACTATATACTATAACCTCAAAATTGTTGAATGTGAAATCTTCATCAAAGGGTATACATTTCCCATCAATATCCGAACATACCTGATAAGTGTAGTTACCGTTGACAACTGGATTTTCACCAACTATTTTTATTTTTTGCCGGAACTCTCCAACACCTTTAAAATAGGTGACATCACCTTCAAAAATTTCATCATATTTTTTCTTTGGATTAATGGGTACAATATCCCCAATCAATTCATAACCAGAGTTGGCTTGAAAAGTAAACTCTGTAACCATCGGCCCTACATCGGGGTCAAAATCAGAAGAATATAAGTACCAATCAGGATCAATTATCGCTTTAAAAATAAGCTCTACTTCGTCACCAATCTTTACTTCTTTTTTAGAAACATCAAGGCTCCATGTTGCAGGCTCAAGAATTTGAGCACTGAGCTCATGCAGGATGAAAAAAACAAAAATTAAAAAATATAACTTTTTCATAATCTACTTTACATAATTTTTAGAGGACAAAGATGAATAATATTATACCCCTTGAATGTATTTTGAAGGACATGGTATAAGTTCTGAGATAATCTTACTTATTGAGCAATGCAAAATGCTTATGAAATAAAATTATGGTTTCAATTCCCTTTATAAAATTGTTAACCCCAAAACTTTCGTTTGGTGAATGAATGGCATCAGAGTCCAATCCAAGTCCCAGAAGAATTGAATTTAATCCTAATTCTTTTTCAAATAAAGCTACAATTGGTATACTTCCTCCGTCTCTGGTTGGAATGGGCTTTTTCCCCCAACCTTCTTCATAAGCATTTTCTGCGGCTTTGTATGCTATAGAATCAATTGGGGTCACCGCAGGCTCACCACCATGATGTGCCGTTACTTTTACTTTTACTTGTCGAGGAGCAATTGAAATAAAATAATCAGTAAATAATTTGGTAATTTCTTTACTGGATTGATTAGGAACTAATCTCATGGATATTTTTGCATGGGCGTTTGATGGTAATACTGTTTTTGCTCCTTCCCCCTCATAACCACCCCAAATGCCGTTTACATCCAGCGTTGGTCTTATACCCAATTGTTCCAATATTGTATATCCTGCTTCGCCAGCCAAAGCATTGACTTCCAACTCTCTTTTATAAGCCTCTTCATCAAATGGAGCTAATGCAATTTTCTCCCTTTCCGTATCAGTAAGTTCCAGTACTTTATCGTAAAACCCAGGGATGGTAATTTTATTGTTTTCATCAGTCAGGGAGGCAATCATCTTGCAAAGAATATTTATTGGATTTCCAATGGCTCCTCCATAAGTTCCTGAGTGTAAATCTCTATTTGGCCCAGTAACTTCTACCTCCATGTAGCTCAATCCTTTTAGGCCTGTAGTAATAGATGGTTGCTCAAGGGACAACAAACTCGTATCTGAAATCAAGATCACATCAGCTGCTAACTTTTCTTTATTGGCAGCCACAAATGTTCCCAAATTCTCAGAACCCACTTCCTCCTCTCCTTCAATCATAAATTTAACATTGCAATATATACTGCCCAAGGTAGACATGGCTTCGAATGCCTTTACATGGGCATAAAATTGTCCTTTGTCATCAGCAGATCCTCTTGCATAAATTTTGTCATTTCGTATTTCCGGTTCGAATGGTGCGGAATCCCATAACGCTATCGGATCAACTGGCTGCACATCATAGTGCCCATATACCAAAATAGTTGGTAGTGCTGGATCAATTATTTTTTCTGCATAAACTATCGGATTTCCTGCTGTCTGGCATAGTTCTGCTTTGTCCACACCTGATTCTTCCAGTCGCTCTTTCGTAAAGGCAGCAGCTTTATTTATTTCATCTTTTTTAGAACTATCAGAACTTATGGATGGAATTTTCAATAAATCAAATAATTCTGTTAGAAATCTTGGCTTGTTGGAGTCGATGTATTTTATAAATTTTGAATGTTCCATTCTAATTATTTTCATTAAAAATGAATGTATAATTTGTGCACTATTTCAATTATCCAATACTTTAAAAAAGCTTCCATTGGTGTTCTGCAAGATATTAAATAGGAAATTGAATAACTATGACAACAGATAAATAAATAAGAAACTTGTTGAATAATTGAAGCCGTTATTTATCTTTGCACTCCCTTTGTAAAAAGAAGGAAAAAGCGAAAGTAGCTCAGCTGGTAGAGCACGACCTTGCCAAGGTCGGGGTCGCGGGTTCGAATCCCGTCTTTCGCTCTTTTTTTGTCTATGCCTGTCGGCAGACAAGCCCGGATGGTGGAATTGGTAGACACGCAGGACTTAAAATCCTGTGGCCGTTTAGGCCGTGTGGGTTCAAGTCCCACTCCGGGTACAAATTCAGTTTTGAGTGTGAGTCTTGAGCAAAAGGCTTACCTCCAAAACTGAATTTCTTTTTCTTGAAATTTCTCTTTTTTCTACTCAACAAAAACTTGTTTTAATGTATTGGATAGCCAACCTTGTTCAAGGGGTGAGTTTGATTTTTAAAGAGTATTAAAATATATCCAAAATAATTGACCGAAATTATGGCTTAGACTCATTTCATTTTCAATATCATTGAGCATCGATGATAAAAATTAACTAAAGATTTTTGCATAATTAATTTCAACCCGCTAATATTGCATTCCGTTTCGAAAACGGAATTAAATTCCTCCTTAGCTCAGTTGGTTAGAGCGGTTGACTGTTAATCAATAGGTCCTTGGTTCGAGCCCAAGAGGAGGAGCAAAAAAAAGCAGTTGAGGTTGTTCTCAACTGCTTTTTTATTTTTAAAGCGTCTCTAACAAAAAAATTATTCGCTCCTGATTAACTTTAGGTGAGAAATCTCATCTGCAATTACCTCAACAATATATACTCCTGTTTTAATATCCTGCATATCGATCTCAACTTCCTTATTAGATTTTTGCCGTAGCCCCGAATAATGCTTAATTAGTTTCCCTGAATAGGAAAATATATTTAGGTCAATATTTCTATTGGATATTTTATCAAGTTTTAAGTAAACAGAAGAACCGAGAGATGGGTTTGGATATATTTTATATTTAATTGAAAACTCATCAGCCAAGGCAGTATAAATGCCTATGGAGGCTGAATCAAGATTTGAATAAGAGGAAGACAATTCATCTTTCATAGCCTTAATTCTATACCAATAAGTATTTCCCGTTGCAAGACTCATATCAGAATAACTGCTTGCGTCTTTGTCTATGTCAATCAAGGTAGCACTGCTAAAATCATTTTTATCAACAGATCTTTCCAAAACAAATTTATCTTCATCATCGGAATTATCCATCCAGCTAATATCAATTTGATTCGGGGACATTGGCACAGCAACCAGCTCTGAAGGAGAAGAAAGCGCATCATTTGTGGTGGCATCAATTGTCGAACTATATTCAGAATCTACGTTACTATTGAAAGCTTTAATCTTATAAAAGTATTTTGTGTTTTTCTCCAAATCCTGGTCAGAAAATGATTCAGTGTCCTTATCAATTTCTATTGTGTCTGCATCACTAAATTCTATAGAAAGAGACATTATCAGCAAAAATCCATCTTCATTATCTGAGTTATCTTCCCAGGATAGAATGATCGTACTTGAAGTTACGCTAAGAGCTTCCAATTTGGAAGGGGATTCGACAAAGTCATCTGTCGTTGCATTTGCAGTATTAGAATAGTCAGAACTGGTATTTTCATTAATTGCCCTGATGCGATAAAAATATTTTGTGTTTTTGTCTAAATTATTATCGGCAAAGGATTCAATATTCCTGGCGATTTCTATAACAACCGAATCGCTCATGTTTTCATTTAAAGATCGCTCCAAAATAAATCCGGTTTCATTATCAGATTTATCAGTCCAACTAACTATAATCTCATCTATCCCGTTTGACTGAGCCAACAACTCTGTAGGCGCTTCAATAAAATCCGGAATAATCACCTCTATGACATTGGAATATTCCGAATCAGTTACACCGGATTTTACCGCTTTAATTCTATAAAAATATGTGATGAGTTTAGTCACATCTGTATCTGAATAGGAGGTAATATCAGTACTTATGTCGATGATTGTTTTATCTTCAAAACCCATAGTGTTAGATCTTTCTAATATAAACTCATTGGCATCTGGCTCATTATCAACCCATGACAAATCAACCATTCTCTGGTTTACAGCAGTGGTTGCCAGATTGGTCGGCGGCAATAAATCCGGCTCTTCAAATAGATAACTAATCCCCATAGAATCAATCAGTACCAATTCTGTTGCAGCACCACTCTGATTGTTCTCTGGAGTTTTAAACCCTGAAAAGAGTACGGTCACTGTCTCACCAGTTATTTGCGAAAAATCAAAACCTGATGTGGATAAAATATTATTATCGTCATTTTCATCTCTTATTACAAATACGGCATATTTGGCTGGTAATTTTGTAGAATTTGAAGCGTCCAAATATTTTAACCCATTGGCTATTGGATCATTACCAAGATTGATTACATCTATTCCCTGAACATCTGTAGCTCCATGGAGAAAAAACATTTCAACATCTTCGTCAGCACCATTTGAAGGCCCAAGCCTCTTTATATTCAACTCAATGTTCCTGTTATCCGGATTAGCCATAAAATTTGCTGCGTTATTCACTCCTTGTAATACCAGTATTTCTCTATTTCCAACAATCATTTTCTGAGGTGAGAACATTCTTAAGGTATCTGCAACTGACGAGCTATTTCCCGGAGCAAGTGCAATTAGAAAATCTTCATCCAAGGGAACACTGAAATATGCTGTTCCCATTCTGAATGACAAGTCATCGTTCCACAATTCCCATTGACCATTTGTTTTTCTATAAATATCTGCTGTCTCCAGGGATGGGTCAGATACATTATGAATTATCTGTAATCTGGCAGAATTTATCTCACGAATTACAGAAACACTTCCATCTGAAGTTACAGCATAAAAGGCAAAAGCCAGACCATCTTTATTCAACTCCGGTTTTACAAACCCTGAACCAATAACTGTAAAGGTATTTCCATTTTCATCTCCTACTTCTGCCAGGTAAGCAGCAACTATGGCTTCGGGATTACTATTTGTCGATAAGTCAACTATTTGGTCAATCGGAAGCAATGATGAATATTCTGACACACCTTTATAACCCAGATCGGAAGCAACTACAGTTCCATCTTTTCGAGATTTTAAATTAATATTTGGAAGATCAATAGATCCGTTTGCCACTATCACTTCAGCAACATTGGGATTGTCAGTAACTACTTTCATTCCGGACGATAAAACGAGGTCTAAAGTAATATCTGTAATTCCCTCTCTCGGCTGAAAACCCGAAGCGTCAATTACACCTATAAACATGGCCAGGTAATTTTCATTTGTTGTCAAATTAAAATCAAAGGTTTTAATGGCATCATTGACTGATGTGCTGTTGCTTGGTGCAATGGCTAATTTGCTATTAGTTTCGGCTTCAGCATCAAGATAGGCTGTAGCCTCTCTGAAATTAAAATCATCGCGTATTTTTTCACCGTCTAAATAAATATCTACAGTGTTCAGTTCCGGGTCGGGTGCATTGTGTACGATTTGAATCTTAGCGCTTTTGTGAGATTCTAGTATGCTATTTTCCGATGTATTATCTTTTTGCGCATCTGCAACAGATGGGGACACAAATAGAAGGAGAAATAGAATTCGTTTCATAACGGTAATTGTTTATAGTTTTATTGACAATCTATGTTAGTGATGGTCCGATTTCCGGATGTTATTAAGCCAACAGGTGAAAACCTAAATATTGCGAACACTGGAATTTTAATTAAAGAATAATCAAATGTAAATTCAGATTTGAAAGACTTTATGAGCAATTTTACTATCTGAAATAGTTGTGATCTTGCAATTAAATTTATGATATTAAAATAAAGTTGAATCACTTGCGACAAATTCATATTTCATATTTTGCATATGAAATTTAGTCATTTTTTATGTTACTTTATTTATTATTATAATCATTTTTTTTGTAGCCAGATTAGATTTCCACTTGATTATGCTTATTAGCATTTGTTATGGAAAAAAATAAAATTATATAATCTATAAAATGATGAAAAATCTTATATTTAATAAAGCCTGATTGAACAAATTGACCATGCTCGAACATAAATTTTTTAGTTTACCAAGTAAGAACAGTTATGGAATTTTTTGATGTTATAATCATCGGTGCAGGACCTTCGGGAAGTGTTGCCGCAGCTTATCTGCATAACCAGGAAAAAAAAGTATTGGTATTGGAGAAGGAGTTATTTCCTCGTTTTGTAATTGGTGAAAGCCTTTTGCCTAATTGCATGAATCATCTTGAAGAATCTGGCCTTTTGGAAGTAGTAAAAAAGGATAATTTTCAGATAAAAACCGGGGCAATATTTCACGCAGGAAAAGATAAATGCGCATTCGAATTTTCAGACCAATATTCAGAAGGATGGACATGGACCTGGCAAGTAAAGCGGGCAGATTTTGATAAAATTCTTATCGATGAAGTTCAACGAAAAGGAGTAGATGTACAGTTTAATTGCGAAGTCGTAGAAGTAAAGCTCGAAAATGATTATCAAATTGTAAGTTATAAAAAGCCCAGTGGTGAATTGAAATCTGTAAAATCAAAATTTGTTATGGATGCCAGCGGATATGGCCGTGTCTTACCTCGTTTATTTCAATTAGACCAACCTTCTGACTTGATACCGCGAGGTGCAGTTTTTACACATTTAATAGACACAAGAAGAACGGAAAAAGCAGGGAACAATATTTTTGTGCATTCTTTTAACAATAATGCTGCATGGTTGTGGGCCATCCCGTTTTCTGATGGCACTACCTCCATTGGGGTTGTAGGTGAAAATAGCTATGTAGCATCAATGTATGCCAATAACGCCAGGGAATTCAGAAAGCTATTCGACACGTTTGAAGAATTAAAGGGCAGGTTTACGGATGCCAAGTTTTTATTTGAGCCTAAAATTATCCGTGGGTATTCTATTGGTGTAAAACAGATGTTTGGAAACGGATACGTGCTTTGCGGAAACGCAACAGAATTTCTTGATCCTATATTTTCTTCAGGCGTCACCTTGGCAACAGCATCTGGATTGCTCGCAGCAAAAATGGTAAATGAGCAACTTAATGGGAAAAAAGTAAATTGGGAGCTGGACTATGAAAATGTGCTCAAAGAGGGGATCGAAGTCTTTAGAAGTTACGTCAATGCATGGTACAATGGTGACTTACAATCAATAATTTTTTCCGATAACATCCAGAGTGATTTTAAACAACAAATATGTTCTGTTTTGGCAGGTTATATTTGGGATAACAATAATCCCTTTGTAAAAAAGCACGGGACAATACTTCGCACTTTAGCTAAGGTCATTAAGTTAAATAAAACCAGAAGGCAATATTAATTTCTCCAAGTGAAATTCTTATTCACCAACTAAATCTTCTGCAGCCTTTCTTGCCCAATCTATAATTGCCTTTCTATCGTCATCAGAAGGAATTTTTTCTGGGTTTTTCTTCACAAATTTTTTGGTTGGCATATCTCCTTTTTCTACCTCTTTGGCAATTTTTCCAAGTTTCGATACCAACTTCGATTTTTTCAAAGTGGAGAGCTGATCAAGTTTCAGCTTCATTCTTGCCTTATAGTTTTTTGACTCACCACCATGGCACGCATAGCAAGAAGCATTGAAAATCTTATCGATGTTTTCAGGAATTTCAAATTTATCCTCAACAGGAGTGATTTCTATAGAATTGTCAATATTAAAACTGACAAGTGAAAATAAGGCAATCAATGAAATACCGAGAAGTGCTATAAACTTGTTCATATCTTTTTGTTTTTAGCCTGAAAAATTCAGGAGTTAATTTTTGAAGTTAAGAAACGTAATTATCAATAAAAGTAGTAAATATTTAGTGTATTAATAAAGTGATTAAAAATTCTACTCGTTGCAATTTCTTATTTTATCCATCAAATATTCTTTTCCTAAAATTTCACTACAGGTAACCATGGCACCTATTGTTACGCCCAAAACGCCATGCATTACCAAATTTTGACCAGTAAATAATAGGTTTGAAATTTTTGTTCTTGGACTGATAAATGATTTTGATGGGTTTTTGTAGTTCCTCATAACGCCATACAAACTTCCATCGGCGCCAACATAATCTCGTAAGGTCAGCGGAGTTGAAGTATTGTAATCGCTAACCATACCTCGAATGCCCGAGATCTTTTTTTCTAATGTTGTCAGTAAAATTTGTGCTTTCTGCGCTTTAAATTCCTGATATTCCTTGTCTCTATTATTCTTTTCAGTAACGGTATTGAAAGTTTTGTCCCATTTTGCTACATCATCCATTTTCATATAGGTAATGAGTATGAGGCTCTTGGTAAACTCAGGGTCTTTACGCCAAGGAGCTGAGTACAATGCATAGATGTTGCCCCAACTTTCTGGTGAATAATTTGTTAAATCCCATATATTGTCATGAGAAAAATGGTATTTATTTACTTTTTCATATTTCAATTTTTTAGGTTTTATTGACAAATACAATACAAATGCTGAGGTTGTATTTTCAAGTTTCATGATCCTATTGAGGTAAGATTTACGAATGCCTGCTTGGTCAATTAATTTGAAAGTCTGGGTAGGATGAATGTTTGAAATGAAAGTATTTCCTTGAATGACTATTCCATTTTTTAGTGCTACACTTTCTACCTTGTTTTCATTTCTATTAATACTGACAACTTCTTGATTTCTGAAAATTTCACCACCAAGCACTTTTATTTGTTTGGCCAGTATTTTACTAATTTGGCTCCCTCCGCCTAAAATACGATAAGCGCTTTCTATATATGAATTCATTATTAGCGCATGAACATAAAATGGTGCTTTATCACCTTCACCGGCATACAACAGATTGTTTGCAGCGAGGACCATTCTCAATTTTTTGTCTTTTACACAATCTTCAATTACATCTTTTGCTCCAATATAAAAATGATCTAATTCTTGCTCAAGGTTTGATTTTGAATCGAGGCTATAGAATGAAAATGATTTGCAAACATCTTTTATCCTTCTAATATATTCATCAAGACCTTGTTCTTCATGCGGGAAAAACTTCAATAATTGCTTTTTGAAATTATGGTATCCCTGGGCAATTGGATATATATTTTTATCTCCCTCAAAAGTGATTTCATCAAAGCCATCCTCCTCCATTTTTTCGAGCTGCAACTCTTCCATCAAACCCAAGAACTTAAAATAAGGAAACAAAGGTTGTCCCGGATCCAGTCCTCCTACATAGTGAACGCCGGTATCGAATTTGGTTTTATCATAAATAAATGTCTGGAGCGTCCCACCAATTTGGGCATTTTTTTCTATTATACATACGCTGTAACCCTCTCTGCCTAAGGTCACAGCTGTCGCTAATCCTCCCAGTCCGGAGCCAATAATTACCATATCGTATCTGTCTTTGATCTTACGCATTCCGGGATTTAATTTTATCCATATTATTTCTGTTGTCTATTATTTTTTTGGGTTTTCTTGTTCCTTCCGGGAATAGCATTTCCGTCAATACTCTATTTTCAATTCTGATAATTTCCGGAGTCACTCTAATGGTGTTGGAGAATAATTCTTGAATATTATTGAGTAAATCATTATTTACGTCTTCTGAAATATAAATCTTAATATGATCTGTGTCGAGCGAAGATTTTGATATCTCAATAACGTAATTTTCAATTTCTTCAAACGACTGCAATACCTCTTCGATACTTTGCGGAAATATTGTTGTTCCCTTGAGTTTAATCATTTGATTTTTCCGGCCTTCAATGGGGCCCAAGCGAGTGGTATTTCTACCACAAGTACATTTTTCTGTGTATGACCTTGCCAAATCTCCAGTGCGATATCGCAATACTGGCATACCCTCTACGCCCAATGGCGTGATGGTAACTTCCCCTAATTCTCCATTTTCTACGGGCAATCCTTCTTTATCCAACAGCTCAAGTACGATCAATTCGGGCAGTTGATGTCCGCCAACTTTGGCATCACATTCTGTAAATGCCGTCATCATTTCTGTGGAAGCGTAGGTAGTATACAGTTGAATATCCCATTTCTCACTTATCTTTTGGTGGAGTTTGTTGGGAGAAAAATCTTTGTTTCTGATAGGATCGCCTATGCAAATTGCTTTTTTAATTGACGAGCTATCTGGATTGATGTTGTTCTGTAAACCATAATTGGCAATTTTGTATAAAAAGGATGGAACGGCAATGGTTACTGTCGGATTAAACTTGGCGATGGTTGACCAGAAGGGTGCCGGCTTTCCGATGCCTGAGCGAATCACCGTTGCGCCCAGAGAAATTGCTCCCATATAATATGCCATTCCGGCCATAAACATCTTGTCGAGCGTGGTAGTAATTTGAATGGTGTCTTTGTCACTTATTCCAGCAATCTCCAAAGACCGATGCTCGTTGTATGCCAATCTCTTCAAATCATTTTTGGTGAGTGCTATAGCAATTGGCGATCCTAAAGTACCTGATGTGGTTACATATTCCACAACTTCTCGCTTCGAAACGCACAAAAATAATTCGTTGTTTTGTTCAAAATCTTTTTTGTCTGATGTCGGGATCTGAGCCAAATCCTCAAGACTAACTATCTTTTTATAATCTATATTATTATCGTCAAAAAGCTTTTTATAAAATGGTGAGTTAGTATATAAATATTCAATTTGTTTTTGAAGTGCTGTTTCTTGGGCAGATTTGATTTCCTTTTTGGAATTGTAATCTAATATTTTCAATGTGTTCCACATTTAATTGATGGGATTTTCAGATGTTACAATTACAGTGGCAATTGCCATGCTAGCAGTATGGCTCATGGATAGTACTATTTGAGACAATCCGGATTGATGGAAAAAATCTAAAGTAGCACCTTTAAGTTGTAAGCTTGGGGCTCCAAGTTCATTATGTATTATTTCCATATCTTTAAAATTTGCCTCCTTGCTCCAGCCCTTTCCTATTGCTTTCATATAAGCTTCTTTTGCGGCAAATCGAGCGGCAAAATGTTGAGCAGGATATTTTTTGCCATTGCAATAAGAGATTTCATTTTCTGTAAAAGCTAGTTTTAAAAAACCAGTCTTATTTATTTTTTCAGCCATTCTATCGACTTCTACTAAGTCTGTACCCAATCCTTTAATCATCTGAATTTATTTTTTGGCAGACCCTTATTTGTGCTTCCAAATATGCTCGATCTTCCTGATAAGCGATCTCCTTCGTTAATGCAATGTTATAAAAATCGAGCGCCTTCTCATTATTTTCATTGGCCAAATAATAATTTCCAATGAGCAGGTAAACCTCGTAATATGCTGAATTTGTAGAAATGAATTCAGCAATAATCTCTTCATTTAGTTTTATTGAATTGGCCAAAGCGTGATACATAATATTGCGAATCTCTTTAAAACGAATAAAATTTTCATATTTATTAGAATTTAAGAAAGGATCTTTTGGTATCTCCAGTAAATCAATTGTAATGGGAAATACCACATTATTTGCTGGCCAGTTTTTGAAATCATCAAGTGCATATGCGTCCATTTCATTTATTTGGAAAGGGTAAGCCGACACCCATACTAACCTGCGCACATTATCAAAAACAACAGCATGATGAGCAAGGAGTTGATTTATTGACAATGGATTTCCCATACCAATGTCCTTACCTCCAAGTCCCTTTTGGTCACGTAAAATTGCTGAAACCTTCAAAAAGCCCAGTGAATCTATGTTGGTGATTAATTCATGAGTTCTATTATATCTCCTGACCGATTCGGAAGAACTCATGTGTTCAACATTCAAAGGAGTATTTTTCAGCTCTTCACTCTGAAAATGATTGGTGACCACAATCGTATCTGATTTGGAACGGTAAACGCCCGTTGAATTTGGTGTCTTCTCAATTACGGCAACCCTTTGATCTATTGCAGAAGATATTGTAAATGATTCAGAAACGAAAGATTGGTATTTTTTGCTAATTACAATAGCTTCATCAATTGTAGCCGCATATTGTAGTATGTCCCTGGCAATAATAGATACCGGAGTGCCGGATTGTGTTGGAATATCTGACTTGGCCGAATTCAATGTAATTCCCAGTCCCTTTTCATTCATTCCAGATACAACCCCTACAAAACTTGGCCAGGTAACAGAAATTGACTTATATCCAGTATCAGGGTTACTCAACAGTACTACCTTGTTTTTGGCAAATTCATCTCCAAAATAGAAATCGAAGTTCCTGCCCATCATCATCATTTGATTTGTAGAGTCGAAGTTCCAAATACCAAAAGCTGTGCAGCCCACCAAATGCATATTTTGAACCGCATGGCCAATATCATGTGCCGCATGATAGTTGATAATCCGGTTGTACTTCGGCCCTATGTCATCAAAATCATCGCTAAAAAATTGAGATATGCCATAAATCTCTTCTCGATATTCTTGGGGAATATATGAATCAAGATCACGATTAAACCATGCAATACCTATTGTTAAAATCTTTTTGAATAACCAGGATGGGACCTGTCTGTCAATCTCTTTCAAAAATATTTCTTCTTGTTGTTTCCCAAGTTTCTTCTGAAGAATGCCTAATATCCTGCCTCTTTCGTAACCACTCCCTTCGATGTAGCACTCCCAGTTTCCATGTTCATTTAATTTTATCCAACTGTTATTCAAGGTAAAATGTGTAGGAGAAATTTTTACTAAGTCAATTTCGGCTATTGTGGATTTGGCATTTTCGGGTGGTATGGAATAGACAACCCTTTGCATAAACCAGAGAATTATTATTAAACTAAATACGGCAAATGATAGTAATAATTTTTTACTTCGACTCACGAATTATTGGGGAGTAATTATAATTTTAAAATGATGGACTTTTGGGTAGCGTTTTAACAATTATTTTTTATTTTTACTTGCAAAAATACTAAAAACATGAGAATAATAATTGCAGCATTGCTCGTACTAAATTTGTCATTTGTTTCACAAGCACAAGATTTTCCATCTTCAAAATTCCAATCTGAAAAAGCCACATGGCTCGGATTGGATTTCACTCAGGCTAAGCTGGTAGATGAATTGGCCTTTACCGACCCTACCCATATTGTTACCAGTTATTTAGGTACGTGGAATCGCTTTGTTATTTCTGAAGTAAAGAAATATGATGTAAAAAAATCTTTCCGAAAGGATGATATGTCCATCAATATAGATTTTGTGGCTGAATATAATAAAGCCATTGATCCGAAGACTTTTGTTCAGAATGATAGTTATACATTAGAATCTGACAAGGTGGTTGAGGATGTAAAAAAATACACCTCTTCCGGGCTTGAAGGTATTGGAGTTATTATGTATGTAGAATCCTATAATAAAAATAATGTGCTTGGTACATACTGGCTCACCTTATTTGATTTATCTTCCGGTGAAGTACTTTTTATTGACAAGATATCTACTAAGCCTAAAGGATTTGGAGTAAGAAACTATTGGGCAGGAACCTTTTATCAGGCACTCAAAACAATTGATAAAAGCATGAAAAAATGGCTTAATTAAATAGCCAATATAATAATTCTGCAAAGGCCAAAGATTGATTTTATCACTCATGGTCAGGTCAAGCAATTTTTAACCAAGCTAAATCACAAGATTATTTTAATTTGTATTCTTATGGTCTGCTAAAATGTGACTTTTTAATTTAATGAAGGAAAAGGAGTTAAGTACACTTGATGCAAAATTTGAAGCACAAAAAATTGCATTTGGCCCAATAGTATTTCAGGCAACCAGGGTATTAAGAGATAAGGGCGTACTCATTTTTTTACAAAAAAAGAGGAAAGAAGGTGCAGACATTCCTGCACTGCATAAGGCCCTGAAAATTTCAGAATATGGCTTGGGTGTATTGTTAGAAATGGCACTTGTTGCCGGTATCGTCAGTAAGGGCGAAGGTGAAAAATACACACTGACAAAAGTTGGATATTTTTTAGCTTCTGACCAGCTCACCAAAGTAAACATGGATTTTGTTCATGATGTATGCTACAAAGGATTTTTTCATTTGGAGGAAGCAATTGACAAAGGTGTGCCATCTGGACTGAAAGAATTGGGAGGTTGGCCGACACTCTATGAAGGATTGTCTAAAATGGAACCTAAAGTCCGGGACTCATGGTTAAGTTTCGATCATTATTATTCGGATATTTCATTTCCGGAAGCACTAGCTTTAATATTTAAAAATAGCCCAAAATCGTTACTAGATGTTGGTGGCAATACCGGAAAATTCTCCATAAAATGCTGCGAATTCAATGAGGATGTTCATGTAACTATTGTTGATCTTCCTGCTCAGATAACCATGGCTACCAAAAATATTGAGATGCATGAGCTGGGTGATAGAATTGACTATTTCCCATTGAATATGTTACGTCCTGATAAGCCATTGCCTACTGCCGAGGTTATTTGGATGAGCCAGTTTCTTGATTGTTTTTCAGAAGCAGAGATCGTTTCTATTCTTAAGCATGCCGCAAAATCAATGACCTCCGAGACAAA
Organism: uncultured Roseivirgaceae bacterium; assembly: GCA_964507705.1. Taxonomy (GTDB): domain Bacteria; phylum Bacteroidota; class Bacteroidia; order Cytophagales; family Cyclobacteriaceae; genus JAAUQL01. Next base: position 44,223 of record CAZDRA010000032.1, read on the forward strand.
GTTGATCATCATGGAGACGTTTTGGGATAATCAAAAATACCCAGCAGCTACGTTTTCTCTTGCTGCCACTTCTGTTTATTTTACAGCTATTGCTAATGGCAATAGCAAGATGTATGGAATCCAAAGGTTTATTGAATTGATCGATAAAGCTGGTTTGGTTGTTACTGATGAGGTTTTTCCAATAGGTGTTTGCCACACATTATTGACATGTATGCTGCCAAAAAATCAATCTTAACGGTAACCATATGGCATTGCGGCGAAAAAGCTAAGATCCCTTTCCAGAAATAAATATAGCAAAAACCAAACGGGATTTCTGTTCAACGGATGAAATTCCGTTGTGTGCTATATGAAATGTTACAAACTGGCTTTTCCTATTCGTATTTTCAGTAAATTGTTTATTTAATCAATTCATTTTTTTATCACAAATTCAAATGATTTACTACCTAACAATCCATCCTTACTTACGCCTTCAATAGT
>CAZDRA010000033.1:0-44464 GCA_964507705.1 uncultured Roseivirgaceae bacterium
CTGAAAAATGGTTATTATGGCGATCATGCATATACTTTCGCTGTTGGCGAAATTGCTCCCGAGACACAAAAATTGATAGACGTAACTAAAGAAAGCCTTTACCTTGGTATCGAGCAAATGATTGTTGGAAACAGAATCGGAGATGTAAGTTATGCCATTCAGAATCATACCGAAAAACATGGGTACGGAGTGGTAAGGGAGCTGGTCGGCCATGGGTTGGGAGAGGAAATGCATGAATCTCCTGAAGTGCCTAATTATGGCAAAAGAGGAAGAGGTACTAAGATAAAAAACGGATTAGTGCTTGCCATAGAGCCAATGATCAACCTGGGAACAAAGAAGATAAAACAGCTTAGCGATGGCTGGACAATCGTTACCGCTGACGGCAAACCTTCTGTTCATTTTGAGCATAATGTTGCGGTGATTGACGGCAAACCTGAAATCCTCTCTACATTTGACTATATTGAAGAAGTCCTTGTTAAAGTTTGATTTAAAACCAATTTCTCTTGAATTTTTGCAGCAACTGTGGAAGTGACAAAATAAAATTACAGGTCCCTCAAGGTGATACATATGCCCGCTTTGTCTGTAGCCAATGCAATAAAATTTATTATCAAAATCCCAGGATAATTGTTGGTTGCTTGCCTATTTCCGGAAATAAAATAATGCTTTGTAAACGTGCCATCCAACCCCAGTATGGCTTATGGAATCTTCCCGCTGGATTTATGGAAAACGGCGAGAAGGCCGAAGAGGGTGCTTTGCGTGAAACCCTTGAAGAAACCCAGGCAAAAGTCAAACTAATAAAATTACATGTCATTTATAGCCTTCCAAAGGTCAACCAGGTATTTATGCATTTTTTGGCTGATATCAATGACCAGCAATTCGGTCCCACCACTGAAAGCCTGGAAGTGAGGTTATTTGAAAAGGATGAAATCCCTTGGAATGAAATAGCATTTCATTCCTCTACATTTGCACTCAAAAAATATTTTGAATACGGCAAATCACACGAAGGCGTACATCTTGGCAGCTACGAAGGAAAACAAAAGTGGAAAGAATAAATCATTGAAGGACAAACTACACCTACTTGACTACTAGTCCAGTAATTTTTAGCCAATGACCATAGTCTTAGAGGCTAATTTATAAGTATAAAAAATAGACGATCGTCTCTTGTAGGATTATTAACATAACAGAAGAGTAAGCATACACCTGTCCTATAACAAAATATAATGATGCATTTCAAATTAAAATATGTCATCACAGTTATATTGATATTTTCTTCTTTATCAATTACTATTGGTCAACAAAGAATTAGGAGGCTTTCGAGTGATCAATTCGAAATTGTAATCGAAAAAAAGTTGATTTAGCTTATGGATATATTAGTGGAGAATCTACAAATGAAGCATGGCCTACAGGAGGGAAATTAATTACATTGCCACTTAATAATGGAGAAATTAGTATCAGAAATGTGGCGCCAATCTTTGGTATAAACGAACATAAATATTGAATTCAACTATGAAAATATTCCTACACATATTTGTCAAATTTGTAATAATTTTATTAGTTGTTGTTTCCAATGACACCAAACTTTTTGCCCAGAAAGAGAAAGTTCAATTAAATGAATGGATAACATCATGGCAACTACTGGGCCCTTTGCCTCTTGGCAAAAGTTCGAATGAATTGAAGCATCTTCCTGGATTTGAAAAGGATTTTCTTTCTAAATATGGCGGGAAAATTAAGACCAATAAGCAATATAAAGTTGGTACCTCTAAGTTGAATTGGATTAAGTACAATAGTACTGATTCAATAATTAGTTTAGATAATGCCATCTCAAAAAAATCATTCGTAGCCGCTTATGCCTACAAAGAAATAATTAATGATCAGGAAGATACATATATTTTTTCTCTGGGATCCAACGATGGAGGGAAGCTATGGATCAATGGCATGGAAGTATGGGATCATCCGGGAGCAAGAGGATGCACTCCCGATGCAGATTTGATACCTATATTTCTCAAAAAAGGAAAAAATACAATCTTACTTAAGATCGAGGAACGAGGCAATACCTGGGAATTTTGTGCACGGATTCTCCCATTCAATATTGATGCATTTACAAATAAAGGAACTCTTTTCAGAGTAGTCACTTTGCCCAATGGAAAACTGGAGTTGCGATTTTTCTTGAATGAGGCTGTTATCGAAAATTTATTCAAAAAGGTTGACCTTGAAATATTAACTCATGATACAGAACCGCTTCAGGTTTGGTCTGGTGAATGGAACAAAGAGAAAAAAATGAAGTTAGTGGTGGGTGAAAAAGGATACACACCCTACACCCTAAAGATTTCAGCTGAAAGACAAGATGGTAAATTATGGAAAAATGATATAATTTTTCATGCAGGAAATCGAATTGACCATACCTTATTTGAAGGAGGAAAAACCAAATACCGAATTATTATTGGCAAAGATGCATCAGAATCTGAGCGATGGTCTGCTATGGAGTTACAAAAAAATCTCAATGAAATCAGTGGGGCAAATTTCGAAATTGATAGCGATGAGTCACCACTTACGGAAAATGAATTGATTATCGGCTACAACAAACATTCACAGGAACTACTGGGAAATAATTTCAGCTCACCAGACTTATTGGATGAATCCTTTATTTATAAAAATGTGAAATCAAATATTATTCTTTTGGGAGGGAAGCAACGAGGAACGATGTATGCCGTTTTTTCATTTCTGGAAAATACTTTTGGCGTAAGATGGTACACACCAAAAGTAACAGTAATTCCAGAGATGAAGAGTTTTGTTTTTGATTATATCAATCATCATGAAAAACCTTCGATACGCGTACGAAATGATTTTTACTACGAGGCATTTGATCCGACCTGGGCTGCTCACAATAAAATAAATGGTGCCATGGGATTTCGCAAACAACATGGAGGTATCGAGGGATATTGGGCTGTGCATACATTTTATCAATTTATGCCACCAACGGAATTTTATGATGAGCACCCAGAATACTACAGTTTGATTGATGGGAATAGAATACACGATCATGCACAATTGTGCCTGACCAATCCTGATGTACTGGATATTATCACTGACCGACTAAAAATAGCCATGCGAGAAAATCCGAGCAATCTTATCTATTCGGTTTCTCAAAATGATTGGAGAAATCCATGTCAATGTAACAACTGCCAAGCCATTGTGAAAAAAGAAAACAGCGAAGCGGGAATTATGGTCTGGTTTGTAAATCAGGTTGCGGAAAGAGTAAGAGAAGAATTCCCAACAAAATATGTAGGAACGCTTGCATATCAATACACAAGAAATCCTCCAAAAAATGTGACACCCAATGAAAATGTAGTAATAAGGTTGTGTAGTATAGAATGCTGTTTTTCCCATGACTTCAAAAGTTGTCCTGAAAATCAGGCATTTCTATCTGATTTGGAAGGATGGTCATCTATTTCGCCCCATCTTTACATTTGGGATTATGTGGTTAACTTTAGCCATTATATCATGCCCTACCCAAATTTCAGGGTGCTTCAAGCAAATATTTTATCATTTAGAGATAACAATTCTATAGGCATCATGGAACAGGCCGCCTATCAAAGCAGAGGTGGAGAATTTGCTGAATTGCGTTCGTATCTTATTTCGAAACTTTTATGGGATGCCGAATGCAACGTCGATGAAGTGATTGATGATTTTATGTATGGCTACTATGGAAGAAGTGGTCAATATGTTAAGGAATATTTCGACTTACTTCATGCACAAATTACTCCAGATACACATATTCACCTCGGGCTTAATCATGATGATAAATTATTTTCGGATAGCTTTATTACAGAAGCAGACATGATACTTGACAAAGCTGTAATCACTGCAAGCAGTGAGGAAATTAAAAAGCGAGTAGAAATGGCACGATTGCCATTGATGTATTTAAAATGTAAACGAGATCCGGTAAACTCAAAATATGATGGGACTTATGACTGGTTTAATAAAATTGTCGAGCGAGAGAAAATAACCCATTTTGCTGAAAGAGGCAAACCTCATAAAGATGCTTTCAATGAGCAAATGAGCAATGCAGAATAATGGTTTTTCTCTCATACTCTAACAGAAAATCATTCGGATTGGTATGCAGGTGCTCTAGTTTTAGACTCAATTAATTTATCCAAAAGAAAAAATATAATAAGGGATAATAATTGTGCAAATTTTAAATGAAGACAGGAAATTGATGATGTTGCAAAAACTGAATTAATTTTAGGAGCTACAACAAATAGAATTAATGATATTATTATTTAGATGTTGATACTTGTACAACAGCACATAATTCTGATCAATAAGAATTAAATTTAACATTAAATGCCATCAAGTTAAGATTGATAATCAGATAAATGATAAACCTTACTTTTAAATACTTTTTAAGCCTGCCATTAGTAATATTTCTGCTATTTGGTTGTTCAAATAATAATGCTGATGAAGTACCTGGTAAAGAAATAACGTTAAGATTGGAGCCTAAAATGGGAAATCCACGCAATAGCGAAGGAGATTTTATTCAGTTGAATGATGGGCGTATACTATTCATTTATACACATTTTACAGGCGGTACAGGAGATCATGCCAGTGCCTACCTTGCAGCTCGGTACTCAAATGACGATGGAAAATCCTGGACAAAAGAGGATATTTCCATTCTCCCCAATGAAGGTGGTATGAATATCATGTCCGTTTCATTATTGCGGTTAGGCAATGGAAAGATTGCCCTCTTTTATCTGCGAAAAAATAGTGAAATAGATTGTATCCCTTTCATGCGCATATCTTCAGATGAAGCCCTAACTTGGAGTGAACCTACAAGATGCATAGACACCAACGGGTATCATGTAGTAAATAATGACAGATTTGTGCAATTAGCAGGAGGTAGAATAATATTTCCTACTTCAATTCATAAAACACCTGAATGGGCACATGGAAAGATCGTATGCTATTATTCCGATGATAGTGGAACAAACTGGACCAGATCACAGGAAATCTCTAATCCTTCCAATGTTGTACTGCAAGAGCCTGGAATCGTTGAATTGAAAAGTGGCAATATGATGCTATTTTGTAGAACTGAATCCGGCGTACAGTATTTTTCTTTTTCAAATGACAATGGAAATACCTGGTCTCCGATAGAACCAGGAAACATTAAGTCTCCTCTTTCTCCTGCTTCCATTGAACGAATTCCAGTAACTGGAGATTTATTATTGTTATGGAACCATAATTTTGAGAAAGAAAGAGGTGGGGGAAAAAGAACACCATTCAATATGGCTATATCCAAAGACGAGGGAAAAAGCTGGATCAAAACAAAAACAGTAGAAAGTGATCCTGAGGGATGGTATTGCTATACAGCTATTGAATTCGTGGGTGATCATGTATTATTGGGGCACTGCGCTGGAGATAGAAGGTCAAACAATGGATTATCGACAACGCAAATCACACGTCTAAGTCTGGATTGGATTTATAATGATGCAACGGCTGATCCGTTTGTGTTATCTGAAAATGAAGATAAAATTGAGCTGGCTTGTAAGGATAAAAACGCAGAAATCCGCTACACCCTGGACGGAACCCTCCCAACACAAGAGAAAGGAATATTATATCAAAAACCCATATCCATTGCAAATCTAACACCATTGTATATGCAGGCATTTGAAAATGGCAAAACATCCAGCCAAATTATATTTAAACAAATTGGTGGTAATATTTATCAGCCTGCACAGGAATTTTCATACAAACCTCAGGAGGGACTAATTTATCATTATTATGAAGGAGAAGTTAATCAAACTGAAAAAATCAAGGATCTACCGATAATCAAATCTGGAATATTACCTCAATTTTCAATAACTAAAAGCTCCCTTACCAATAATTTTGCCTATACATTTGACGGTTTCATCAACATCTCAAAAGAGGGCCATTATACTTTTTACCTTAATTCAAATGATGGTAGCAAGATGTATTTGAATGGTCATAGTATAATTAATAATGATGGAGCTCATGGCGCATATGAAAAATCTAATTCTATTTCATTGAGGGTAGGATATCATAAAATTTCCGTTCATTATTTTCAGATTGGCGGAGGCAGTAATCTCATTGTTTCATGGTCAGGGCCAGAAATTGCCAAACAGGAAATCCCCGGAAATATTCTATTCCATCAAAATTAAAACATCACTGGTTCATATAGATTTATTTGTTATTGAAGAGACTTTATAAATAATCCACACTTACCCTAAATTCAAGGGTGAAGAATCAACAACAATCTAATGCTTTATACAAAAATCTTTAAAACTTTGGCAGGGAGCAGTATGGTATTCAACTTTTTCGACATGTGCCCAACCGGGTCCATTTCTACAAATTGAAACAAATTTATCAAGGATTTCTTCCTCCCCTTCTGCTTCAATTTCTACAGCTCCGGATATTGTGTTTTTTACATACCCTTTGATTCCAAAATATTTAGCTTGTTGCATGGCAAAATACCGGTAACCCACACCTTGAACTTTTCCAATCACTCGGATATTATAATGAAGTAATTTTCTCAAAAGGTAGTTTTGTTCTCTTGCATAATTTTTACTCCCGAAGAAACGCCAAGTCGGTCGGCGCCCGCCTCAATCATTAGAATTGCCGTTTTTTGATCTCTAATACCTCCTGAGGCTTTTACGCCAACATTAGTATTTATGGTATTTCTGATCAGTTTTATATGTTCTTCTTTAGCACCAAAAGGCGCAAATCCTGTTGAAGTTTTCACAAAATCAGTTCCAGCGTCTTGACACATTAAAGATGCAGTAACGATTTCCTGATCAGAAAGATAAGCCGTTTCAATGATGATTTTCATCAAACAGTCATTGTTATGAATAATTTTTGCACACTTGGCAAGTTCTACTTTTGCCCAGCTCATTCCTGATTTAAATGCTGAAATATTCATGACTATATCGAGTTCATTTGCTCCTTGATCAATAGCCAATTTTATTTCGTCTATTTTATTCTCTGTCATTTGATACCCGAGCGGAAAACCAATGACAGTAACAAGTTGTACTCCTTTATTCCTTATGCCCTGGCTAGTTTTTTTCACCCAAAAAGTTGGTACGCAAATACCTAGGAATTCATACTCAATAGCCTCTTCAATAAGATTATCGATATCTCTGCTCGTAAGTGTAGGACTTAGAGCGGTATGCTCGATAAAGCGATTTAGATTTATCATATTAGAAAAATACGACTTTATTTTTGTCTTTATTCTAATGGGGACGAGAGATTATAATTTTTTTAAGGCAAAAACTCCATCGAATTTATTGATACCTATTCTGAGACTGGCAAATTGAATCTGGAAAAACCTTGTTAAAAACTTAATGTTTTAGACCGCATTCCTTACAAAACTTCTTTTTGCCTTGAGGGCGTTTTTTTGGTTTTTTCTTATGCCCAAAATAAGTAGGGTCTGAGTATTGTGGCTTCCTCATTTCCTTCTCCATTTTTTTACGTTTTTTGACATTGTCCTGCATTCTTTTTTCATACTCCTCGACCTTGTTGTCAAAATCTTTGCTTATTGAATAATTCGTTTTCTTCTTTTTGGCTTTTTTGGTTCCGGTATCATATGTAGCTCCTCGATCAACTTCTTTATTTTTACTTTTGCCAGATTGAGCTATCGAAAAGGAAGATGAAATGAATATCAATAAGACAATCATTTGTATAGGCAAACACCATTTTTTTATTTTAGTAACTACCACCTACTTAGTATTTTTGATTTACAAATTTATCCAAAACTCAATTTTCACTAATTAAAGAAAAATATACATTGACAGGACACTACCCTTAACCCGATTAGTTAAGATTTATTGCCAATTACCGTTTTTATCAACTTACGCTGCTACCGGCAATTACTTGGCTTTCAGGTGAAACAAAAACTAATTCTCCATCTTGATTTTCAGCCAACAATATCATTCCCTGAGATTCAATTCCCATTATTTTTCTTGGAGCAAGATTTAATAATACACTTACTTGCTTACCTATCACCTCTTCCGGCTTAAAGTGCTTTGCAATTCCGCTCACAATAGTCCTTTTATCCAGCCCTACATCAACAAGCATTTTCAGTAGCTTATTGGATTTCTCAACCTTTTCGGCCTGTACTATTTCACCTATCCTAATATCCATCTTTACAAAATCATCAAATGATATAGGATCTTTCATTGGTGGGTGAGTAATATTTTGTTTTTCAGAACTTATATTTTCCACTAACGTAGCATTTAGTTTTTCAACTTGTTTTTCAATTTCAGCATCTTCAATTTTTGAAAATAGCAATTCAGGCTTATTTACATTATGTCCCGGTTTCAACAAGTCTGATGAACCAGAATGATTCCATTTCAATTTATCCATACAAAGGAAATCAAATATCTTTGCAGAAGTAAAAGGTAAAAAAGGCTCACCCACTATGGCCAAATTGGCAACTATTTGAGAGGCAATATTCATAATCGTCCCTACTCTTTTTGGATCAGACTTTATCAATTTCCAAGGTTCTGTATCTGCAAGATACTTATTGCCGAACCTGGCAATATCCATATATCTCGCTAATGCTTCTCTAAATCTAAAAGCGCTTAGAGATTTTTCGATTGACCCCGGAGCATCTGCTAATTTTTTTATTAATTTGTCATCAATTTCTTTTATCGTATCTCTTTCAGGAATTTTTCCATCATAATATTTATTCAATAATACCATTGCCCTATTAACGAAATTTCCAAGAATGGCCACCAGTTCATTATTGTTCTTGGCCTGAAAGTCTTTCCAAGTAAAATCATTGTCTTTTGTTTCAGGAGCATTGGAACATAGGGTATATCTTAATGCATCTTCTTTTCCTTTAAAGTCTTCCAGGAATTCATGCAGCCAAACAGCCCAGTTGCGAGAGGTCGAAATTTTTTTGCCCTCAAGGTTAAGGAATTCATTGGCCGGTACATTTTCAGGTAATATAAATTCTCCATGCTCTTTGAGCATACTCGGAAATATTATACAATGAAAAACAATGTTGTCCTTTCCAATGAAGTGTAGCAGCCTTGTATCTTTATCTTTCCAATATGGTTCCCAATTATTCCCAGTTTTCTCAGCCCATTCTTTAGTTGCAGAGATATAGCCAATCGGTGCATCAAACCAAACATAAAGCACTTTCCCCTCTGCCCCATCTACTGGAACAGGCACTCCCCAATTTAAGTCTCTTGTTACAGCTCTTGGCTGCAATCCCTGATCAATCCACGATTTGCATTGGCCATAAACATTTGATTTCCATTCCTTATGATCATTTAATATCCATTGCCTCAACCATGTCTCATATTCATTTAATGGCAAATACCAATGTTTTGTTTTTTTCAGTATTGGCTTGGAGCCGCTTAACATTGATTGTGGATCGATAAGTTCCGCAGGGCTAAGCGTAGATCCGCAACTTTCGCATTGGTCTCCATACGCATCCAAATAACCACACCTTGGGCAAGTACCCTTGATATATCTATCCGCCAAGAACTCGCTATGTTCCTCATCAAAATATTGCTCAGATTCGATTTCTTTAAAGACAGATTTTTTATTTAGGGTAACAAAAAAGTCAGATGCAGTTTGATGATGAGTTTTACCAGATGTCCGTGAATAAATATCAAAATTAATACCAAAATCTTCAAATGATTTTTTAATCAATTCATTATAAGTATCAGCAATTTCTTGCGGCGTTTTACCTTCTTTCTTTGCTCTTATTGTGATCGGGACTCCATGTTCATCAGATCCGCAAACAAAAATCACATCTTCTTCCTTTGATTTTAAAAATCTCACATAAATATCAGCTGGAATATAAACGCCAGCCAAATGTCCTATATGAATTGGTCCATTTGCATAGGGAAGTGCAGAAGTAACTGTTGTTCTTTTAAAAGAATTTTTCGACATGATTTAAAATTTGCACAAAGATAAAGATATAGTTATTGTAGAGTGGATTTGTTTATTAAAAAATAAACAATATTAATTAATGACAGGAAGCTGAACTTCGAATATAGTGTTGTTTCTGGGTTTTATTAGCCGTATTACACCTCCTAATTTTTCTACTGCAATTTTAGTTGTGTAAATTTCTAACCCTGTACCCCCCGGCCGTGGAGAGCCTTTAAAGAAAATATTAAAAACTTTATTTTCATCACCAGATTGTATTCCAAAGCCATTGTCGTCAAAAACAATTACCATGTGATTTTTATGATATCTGGTCTTTATTTTAATGACAGATTCTCCCCTGTCTTTATAATGCATGGCGTTGCGCAGCATATTTTCAATAATTAAATTAAAGAGTAGTTTATCACTTCTTAATTGACCGCTGGCTCTTAGTTCTGTAACAATTGTAATATCAGCATCTTCAGAATATTTGGCAATTTTATTTGTCGTTTCGATAATTTCTTTCTTTGGATCTATTAGTACCAACTCCGGCTTTTTCTGATAAGTTTCATGAACTTCAATTAACCTGTAAAGTACATTATTTAAATTATTGGATACTTTATGGAGAGTTTTGAAGTATTCTTTTGACTCACTATCTGCCGCTTCAATGATACCAAGATTTATTATCCCTTGCATTGTGGCAATAGGACCTCTCAAATCATGAGAAGTCTTATAAATAAATTGATCCAGGTCCTTTACAGCCTTCTCTAATTCATGATTTGATTTGTCTAATTCTATTGTTCTGGCGATAACTTTTTTGTCAAGATCAACATTGATGTTTTTGAGTCCCTCATTTTGATTTTGAATGGTTATCTGCGCTTCAGCCAATTGCTTATTTTTTATTTCCAGGTCTTCCTTCTGAGCTTCTATCTCTATTTTATTTGCATTCAATTGTTTGTTAATTTTTCTTGTAGTGACATAATTCCTGAATACAACCACAATAAGAGCTATACTTAATATTAATATAGAAAGCAGAAAAAAACTAAGAGATTTCCCTTTGGAGATAGTCGCTTCTTGATCTGCAATTTTTCTTTGACTCATTTCTTCTATTTTGGCAATCTGCACATTTGCGATATTATTTGCCAACTCATTATTGAATATACTATCCTTCAATTCAGTATATTTCCTAAGGTAGTAAAATGCACTATCTAGTATTTTTTGCTCCTCATATATCTCCGAATAAAGACGATAATTATTCTTTTTTTTGTTTTTATCTTTTATGTTTTGGAGGAATGACTGGCTTCTTTGCAGGTACTTAACTGCCATTTTATACTGTTTTTCAAGAAATGATATTTTAGCAAATAAGTAATAATTTGAGGAATTTAGCTTTTTATATTTCCTTTCAATGCTCTCTTTAACTGACATATTCAAAAAATACCTCGCCGAATCATATTTTGCTTTTTCGATATAAACTTTAGCAATACCATTGTATGCATATCCTAATCTATAAAGTTCGCCATATTTAATTGCTGATTCAATAGCATGATTGAAGCTCTCGATCGCTTTGTTCTGGCTATTCCTTTCTTTTAATTCAGAATAGACAAAACCCATATTGATATAATTTATTACACACTCTGCGGTATCTCCCTTTTCAAGTTTAAAATTTAAGGATTTTACATAATATTCCAGTGCGCGTACAGGGTCATCCAATTTATAATAGATAAGACCAATATTATTATATGATACACCAAGTCCATTTTTATTGCCCGAAGCCTCTTTTATACTGAGCGATTTTGAGTGAAACTCTAATGCTTTATCATATAGGCTCAATTCGTGATAAACACTTCCCAAGCCTGTATAGGCTCTTGCTAACAAATTATCATAACCCTTCATTTTCGATATTTTAACAGATCTGAAAAGATTATTTAAAGATTCCTGATATGCTCCTCCAAATTTGAAGTAATAACCTAACTCTATTAAAAAAGTAGATATATAACTACTATCTCCTTCTGCTAAGGCATACTCAAGCCCATCCCTCGAATACTTAAGATACTTTTCATTGTCTATGTATGAGATTCGATAAGAAAGCTCCTCTAAGGCACTAAGTCTATTTGCGCCATCTAATCTCGGAATAATCTCAATTAGGCTATCAATATCAACTTGCGAAATTGCATTATGCCAAGTTAAGGACAAACAAAAAAATATCAATAAATATTTAAATAATACAATTTTCAAAATGCTTTGCTCTGTTATTTTTTTACTCAATCCAGTTAATTTGAATTATATTTTTTCAATAAAATGCAAAAATGCCAAAGAACAAAACGAATTGATAAATAAATAGAAACGTAAACATTTACTATTGATTAAATAGATTAAATCTAACATAAAAGAATAGAAGTTTTCTTTTGGCCAATTAGATAATAATTTACCAACAATAACATCAGTCAAAAATGTACGTATAAAAGATTTTATTGTATTATTTAAAGTATTTTTTGTATTATTTTGATAATACAAATACTATATGTACGTTTGATGTGACATAAGAGGAAAAATTTCTCTATTAATTGGCTAAAACTTAAAACTTTATTGAAATGAAAACTAAACTTTTAACTCTCGCATTTTTTGGATTAATGACAATTTCTATGATGGGCTGTAACAAAGAAGAAATTGCGCCTGCAAATGATGTAGCACTAGAGCAATCTTGGGGTGATTGTGAATGTGAAGGTGGACTTTCTGACAGAGAACAGCCAGGAGGAAGATAAAATTTTCTGATATTCATACGGCATAAAAATAATTAAAAAAATACTAAAATGAAACATTTGATTACAAAGTTAGTTTTTGTTGCTATTTTGGTATTGGCCATTTCTTCTTTTGTAGCAGTGAAAAGCACAAAAAAGAGCTCGAATCAAGAAGTAGTAGGTAACGTTAGATTTAACTCTGAAATGGACAATGGTTTCGAAGAAAGAGAATCCAGATTCTAACATATTTATCAAATAATATTAAAAAAAGCCTGGTTAACCAGGCTTTTTTTGTCTTCAAAAATTAATTATGTCTAACATATTCGCAATAATCAAAGGTTATATTTACATAGCAAAAGCATTACTTATATTTAAAATGAGGGCTTCAACTCATGCAAATATTACAATTATTACAAACAAGAATAGACAAGATATTAAACTAAATTGAGGTAAGTTTTTCAATTCAAATGCGTTATCACGAACAATGACTTACCTATAAACCTTAGAGTTGCCATTGTATTGAAAATGCGATAAACGTAGTTTATTTCTTAATTTACTTAAAGTATAAGTACTATATTTGACCTACATTTACCTGAATATAAATGCTTTAAACAATTTTATGTTTCTCAATAGAACGCTATCTTTTTTTGTTATAATCATATTCTTATCTTTTAGTGTATTTTCACAGCAGAGTGTAAAATTTGATAAAATAACTGTAGAAGACGGTCTCTCGCAAAGTAATATCAACTGGATACTACAAGACAGACTTGGTTTTATATGGTTTGCAACCAATGGAGGATTAAATAGATTTGACGGCTCGCAGTTTAAGACATTTTTACGAAATGATGCTGACAGCAACTCAATTTCTAATAATATTATTAATCATATTTTTGAAGATGATAGAGGTAAAATTTGGATTTCCACTCAAAATGGTTTAAATGTATATGATCAATCGCTAGAAACATTTAGGCAATTCAAAAGTAAACCTCATACACCCTTGGGGTTAAGCAGCAACCAAATCACTTGTACAATTAAAGATGATTTTGGTAATTATTGGATTGGTTCTGCCGGTGGCGGTCTTAACAAATACAATCCGAAAACAAATAAATTCAGAGCATTCAGGAATTTGCCGAATAACCCGCAAAGCATTAGCTCAAATCACATTACAAGTTTAGAAAAAGATAAGTATGGATTTATTTGGGTGGGCACTGCTGACTATGGCGTAAATATGCTCGATACCAAATCAGAACTATTTCTGCGCTACGTCAAATCCGATAATAACAATAATCAAAACTTAAGTAGCAATCAGATCAATTCAATTTATGAAGATAATGAAGGGGATTTATGGATCGGCACTGCATCTGGTCTTGATATGATCAAAACAATAAACCATAGCCGGAATTTAAAAAACAGAGGAGAAATCATAAATTTCACATATATCAATGATAAACATAAGACTGACTCAGACAATAGTATTCTTAGCATATTTCAAGATGCCTCAGGTTTAATCTGGTTTGGAACAGTAGAGAATGGCCTTGGGTTTCTGAACAAATATACAGGTGAAGTTGGTAGCTATATCATGGATCCAAATAACAAATTTTCTATTCTTAGTAATAATGTAAATTCTGTATTTGACGATCGTACAGGAATATTATGGATTGGCACCAACGCAGGTATCAACATTATAGACAAACAAAGTGATCGATTTGTATGGCACAACAGGACTCAGGGAATTTCCAATACTTGGAGTAGCAACAACATTCAGTCAATTTACAAGGAAAGAAATGGAGTGATTTGGCTTGGCACCTACGACAAAGGACTTACAAAATTTGATCCATTGACAGACATCTATACCAATTATATGATCAACGATTTTATGATTGAAGGAGAAAGTATAAAAGAAAGAAACCGCATATTAAAAAAATATGATAAACGAAAAACTTCCAGAAAACCAACACCAATTTATTACCTTTCAAATAATAGAATATATGCTTTGCATCGAGATAAATCTAAAAAACTATGGATAGGTACTGGAGGTGGCGGCCTCAACATTCTAAATATAAATACTGGAAGAATTTCAAAATTTACTCATGATCCCAAAAATGATCGATCGATAGGCAGCAACAACATCCGGTGTATTTATCAAGACAAAAAAGGCAGAGTATGGATTGGAACAGAAGATGCTGGACTTAACTTATATCAAAATGGAAAATTCAAACGGTTTTATTCCGATAAAAATGACATTTTCAGCTTGAGCCATAATGATGTCAGATCAATTGTTGAAGATAAATATGGAAATCTATGGATCGGCACTTTTGGTGGCGGCCTCAATATGCTAGAGCCTGAAAAGAATAGATTTACCAGATACGCTTATCAGGAAAACAATCAAAATAGTCTTTCCAGCAATTCGATATATTCTATTCATTTAGACGAAGATTCCAATTTATGGATTGGTACTACTGATGGTCTAAATAAATTTGATGTTGCGAAAAATAGATTTACGCATTTTGATATACATAATGGATTAGCATCAAATTCTATTTACACCATATTAGATGATAATGTTGGCAACCTATGGTTAAGCACCAGTTCTGGTATTTCTCGAATGAATAAGGACACATATTCTATAATTAATTACGATGATGAAGACGGCTTACAAAATACTGAATTCAATCCAGGAGCAGGACAATTTACAATTAAAGGCGAAATGTTGTTCGGAGGGATAAATGGTTATTGTTCATTTTCTCCAAATGAAATATCTGACAACCAATATATTCCAGAAGTAATTTTTACCGACTTCAAAATTCTAAACGAAAAAGTTGCCATTGGAAAGCCGGGATCTCCTCTTGAAAAGCATATTTCCGAGACAGATACAGTTGTGCTTTCTTACAAAGATATATCTCTTTCGTTTGAATTTGTAGCATTGAACTTTACAGATTCCAAAAAAAATGAATATGCCTATATGATGGAAAACTTTGAGAAAAAATGGAACTATATCGGAAATAGAAAATTTGCAAATTACACAAGCCTTCAGCCGGGTGATTATATTCTCAGAGTAAAAGCTTCCAATAATGATGGCGTATGGAATGAAGAAGGCACTTCATTGTACATTATAATAAAACCTCCCTTCTGGCAAACCTGGTGGTTTTATTTGCTAGTTGTCCTTTTTATTATAAGTACAATTATTCTTATCATTCAATTAAAAACCCGATCACTTAACAAAGCTAAAATCTTACTGGAAGAACAGGTAAAAGTTAGAACCAAACAGATTGAAAACCAGAATAAAATTTTGGAGGGAGCCAATCACGAGATATTAAATCAAAAAAATGAGATTGAAAGCCAAAATAAATTATTGAAAACAAAAAATGTAACCATTTCAAAAGCCGAAAAAAATCTTAATAAAACAAATGAAAAATTGGTGTCCATTAATTCAAATCTTGAAAGCATAGTGGCAGAAAGGACGTCATCTTTGAGAAAAATGAACGATGAGCTAATCAACTCCAATAACGAGCTGGATCTTTTCATTTATAGAGCATCTCATGACTTGAAAGGACCCATAGCAAGACTTCTCGGTATTATTCTCCTGGCTAAGATGGATAACAAAGATGAAGGATTGAAAGAATATATTGAGTTGATAGAAAAGGGTGCGGTTGACATGAACAAAGTATTGAACAAACTTAATAATATTCATTTCATTAATCGAGAAACAATTAATAGGGAAGATATCAAATTTCAAAAGATTATTGCAGCATGTAAATCTAATCTGAGTAATTATATTGATGCTTCAGACCTAATTGTGAATCTCGACGTAGAAACTAATTTTGGATTGAAAAGCGATCCTATTCTTATGAAGATAATAATTGAAAATCTTTTGGAGAATGCAGTCATTTTTAAGAATACAAAAAAAGTACAAATAGATGTCTCACTAAGGACTTCTCGAAAAGCCATTATTGTTAGTGTTGAGGATAATGGAGTAGGAATCAGGAAAGAACAGTTCGAGAAAATATTTGAAATGTTCTATCGAGGTTCTGAAAGATCAAAAGGAAATGGGCTAGGATTATATCTGGTAAGAAAAGTAGTACAAAAACTACAAGGTAAAATAAAAATTGAAAGTGAAGAAGGAAAATATGCTTGTTTTACTATTTCTTTACCAAAAGTGATCGTTCCTAAAGAATTGGAGTCTCTGGTGATTTAATAGCTATTGTGCCATCAATACAATTATAGATCTATCTTTTACTTTAATGCTATTTCGCTTTACAGTCTCGCCTCTGCCTACTCTAGCAAAATCATTTGGGGCAGCCGCTGAAGTATCCACCATCTTGTACCACATCTTCTCTTTTAGTACAGGTATCTGAAAACTTAATTCCTTATGATAGGCATTGACCATTACATGAATTATTTCTTTGGCCTCTGGATGAATCAATGTAAATGCTAAACTTTGAGAGCTTGAATACCAATCTGGCTCATTCAGTTTTATACCATGCCATGTAATATGGGGTTCATCAATATCCTCTGAAGTAGCTAAAATATCCTCTATTCTAAAGATTTCCTTTTGTTGGGTACACACAATCAAACCCTTAACAAAATTTAATAAATCACCATTTTTCTTTACCAAATCCCAATCAAACCAGCCCACTTCATTATTCTGGCAATACGCATTATTGTTTCCTTGCTGGGTTCTGCGTACCTCATCACCCATCAACAACATTGGGGTTCCTTGAGATATAAATGTCAAGGTCAAAAAATTCTTTATCTGCTTCAGGCGTAGTTTATTGATCTCCCGATCTGTGGACTCCCCTTCTACCCCACAATTCCAACTGATATTGTCATTAGATCCATCTCTGCTATTTTCCAGGTTGGCTTCATTGTGTTTATGATTGTAGGAAACTAGATCGTTTAATGTAAACCCATCATGGCAAGACACAAAATGAATACTTCTATTTGGTTCACGATTTGGATCAACGAATACATCCGGGCTGGCCATAATTTTTGCAGCAAATTTCGATACCATTCCTTTATCACCCTTGACAAATCTACGTACATGATCGCGGTATTTTCCATTCCATTCTGCCCAACGATCTCCAATAAAAGAGCCCACTTGATAAAGTCCCGCAGCGTCCCATGCCTCTGCTATTATTTTTGTGCCGGCCAACACCGGATCCGATTCTATCTCCCAAAGAACAGGTGGATTTTCAAGCGGTTCCCCAAATTCGTCTCGCGAAAGCACCGAAGCTAAATCAAATCGAAACCCATCAATATGATATTCTGTGACCCAACTTCTCAGGCAGTCCATGATCATTCTTTTGACAATAGAATGATTGGCATTTATTGTATTTCCACATCCTGAATAATCGAGATACCCACTCCTATCATCATTTAGAATATAATATGCTTTATTTTCCAGTCCCCTGAAAGAGAGGACTGGGCCATCAATTCCCGCTTCTGCTGAATGATTAAAAACTACATCCAGAATCACTTCTATTCCTGCCTTATGCAAGGCTTTTACCAGTTCCCTAAATTCATTTGCAATTTCAACTGGGTTATCACTACATCCATATCCTGCATGGGGTGCAAAAAAGGCAATCTGGCTATAACCCCAGTAATTTGACAGGCCCGGTTGTACATCTTGTTCATCAAAAAATTGGATAGGCATTAATTCTACAGCAGTAATTCCCAATTCTTTTAAATAGGGTATTTTTTCTATAAGACCAAGGTATGTTCCTCTTTTTGATTCCTCGATTCCAGAATTTGGATTGTTGGTAAAACCACCAACATGCATCTCGTAAATGATGGATGTTGCATAAGGTCTTTGAATTGGCAAATCATCTTCCCAATCAAAATTCTGCGGGTCAATTACAACACTTTTTAAAGCTTTGTCAAAATTATTTCCCGGCAATTTTGCAGCTTGTCTTGAGTAAATTTTATATCCTGCAAGTGCTCTTGCGTAAGGGTCAATCAAGAGTTTATTTTCATCAAACATATCTCCAGGAGTTGGGGAAATTGGAGCATACGCACGGTAGCCATAAATCTGGCCTGGCTTGATCCCTGGTAAAAAAATATGCCAATAATAAAAAGTCCTGTTTTTTACAGGATCCAATCTATAGACTTCTGAAGGCTCAGCATCCTCTTCGTGATCAAAAAGTAATAGATCTATCTGCGTGGTATTTTTTGAAAAGACACTAAAATTTACCCCTTCAGGATAACAGGTAGCCCCTAAAGGGTGGCTATTTCCATTAGGAATATTTACAAAATTTACCATTTCAAATCTATATTATTTGTCAAAAGTGGAGCAAGGTTCTAATAATTTAGGGATTTAAAAAGTTGGCACTATCATTTTATCATTCAAGCATTCTTAAATCAATGAAATGAATTTATTGTAATATGCTTCAATTCCAACCAGGTTATTATTTGGAACAGGTTTTCTATCAATGGAAATAAACGATTTTAATGATTCCACATCTGTTTTTTCATAAGCAGCTTTTGCTGTAATCGCAGCTCCAAATGCTGAGGCCTCTTTAATATCAGTTAAGAAAAATTCAGAATCGGGATAAAAAGAAGTCATAAGGGTATTGTAACTATCATTATTTCTAAAACCACCCTCAGTAAAAACTTTTAGTCCTTTTGCCTTATCTGCCCTGTCAAATGACACTTTCGTCTGTATCGCAAGAGATAGATTTAATACTGCCAGTGCTTCTTCATAATTTTCAAAAAACTCAGGAATAGATTTTTCAGATTCAATATTTTCCAAAGCATACACTTTGCCATTTTCTATTACTCTGGCTTTAGAATCGGGGAACTGTCCAATACCTTTTGCAACGCTTGGCAATATAAACTTGATGTTTTCGCTAATGATCTTTTGAAAAATTTCAGCGTTAAATTTAGGGTAGTCAGAACGCTCGTGGATTCTCTGTAAAATATCAGCATAATACTCAAACTCCATTCCTCCAAGAAATATGGCTGTTTTTATCGGCCTCCAAAACGCATCAATATTATAAAATACAACTTTTCCCAGTTCCTCTTCCTGAAATTTTACCTCATCTTTTTCATTCATAATTACGCACCATGTCCCAGTGGAATTGAGCAAAAAAGGCTCTTTCATAGAAATGGCATATGGCAAAAAGGATGCATTCGAATCATGGATTCCGGCAGTAACTATAACGTCCTCTGACAAGCCCGTTTTCTCTGCAATGTCTTCTTTAATGAACCCCAAGGTATCCCATGGGTTTTTGAAGGCTTTTGGAAGCAAATGTTTTATACCAAGTTTATCTGCCACAGTTGACCATTCTTTCTCTTGAAAGTTCCAAAGATATGTGTGATTACCAACATAAGTCGGATCGGCACAAACTTCGTCAGTTAGCCAGAAACCAAAAAATTGAGGGTACAGTAAAATATGTTTTGCTTGTTTGAATTTTTCAGGAAATTCTCGCTGCGAAAAATATATCCCCTTGGCCGGATTGATAAGTAAATTGAAATTTGGGGTAGCAGTAGATTTTTGCAACTCAATGGGGTCTCCAAATAAATTATAAAATTCTTCATGAAAACCTTCACCGGGATCGGTATTATATGCCACTTGAGGAACTACACTATTTCCCTTTTCATCCGTCACAACATAGGTGGCCCCATGAGCAGATGTGGATATCACACGAATATCATATTTTGATGAGAACGAAGAAAAGGTATCCAAGATCCAATCTTTTAATTTCGCCAAATCATCAAATAAAATATCTCCTTTCTCAATCTCAGGAATCCGAATAGTTTTCTCATCTACTTTCTCTAATTGATGATTATAAATCAAGATTTTCTTATTGGTCTTTCCAATATCTATAACTGCGATGTGGTATTTTTCCATAGCTAAATACTAAAAAATTTAAGAGTTTATAATAAATGAAAAATAATTACTCAATTTAACCTGAAAAATTCAGGAGTTAATTATTGATACTTGTAAAGAGCCGGCGGCATGCAGGTTTGAAATCACCTTTACTAATATAATGAATCTTGATAGTATGCATGAATATGTTGTGAATTATGCTTTTTAGGAGTATAATACATCCTGATGATGATACCGAAAAACATTGACATAGTTTGCATGAATTACCGACAATTTTAGAGTTTACTCAAATCAATTGAAATATAGTTTATTTTTCAATAAAGCTTATTTCAGAATATTATCCGATGAAAAGTGATTATAGATATGATGTAATTGAATTTATTAAAACGGTTTATCAAGATGAATTGGCTATAAATATTGTAAATCAAGAAGTTATTGACGTTTTTTTTACTCAACTCAATAGCGGTATAATTTTTCATTTAATGAATGAAGAGGGTGAAAAACAATACTTGTCTGATAATTGTAAAAACATTCGAAATAAAATAATTCATCTGTGGGAAGATCAATGGTTATTTCAGAACAGTAAAATACGATCAAAATTAATGTCTATTATTGGGAAAACTGAAAGGATATTTGCTCGTAAAACAGAAATTATTCCAATTGATAATAAGCAATTGATGAACTTTTTGAACATAAACCACCTGCTCGTTCCGATAAAAGGAAAGCATAAGTATGGGCTTCAATATAATAATCGACTTGTAGCTGTAATGTCGTTTAGCAAATCAAGGATTATTGTTAGAGAGGGTAGCAATTTCAATTCTTATGAATTGTTGAGATTTTGCAATATGCTCAACGTGACAGTTGTTGGAGGTTTTAGTAAGTTATTGCGTCACTTCATTAAAATCAACAAGCCGGATGACATTATGACTTATGTTGATGCCGATTGGTCTGATGGAGCATCATATGCAAAAATGGGCTTTGAGAGCGTAGATAAAATGCCACCCATGTATTTATTAATAGGTGACAAATCAGAAGTAAGGGAATACCCACATTTATTATTTGAGCAGTACAAAACGCTTTTAAATGACGACATGAACTATATGGATAAAATAAATCGTTTAAAAAGTATTGGGTACAATACTGTAAAAAATTCTGGCAGCTTTAAGTTTATTCTCAAACTAAAGTCAGTACAAGATCCACAAGTGTAATTTGAAATGTTGAATATATTTGAGGGGTAGTAATAGCAATAAATCCAGTAAAACTTAAGCCAATATATTAGGGATTATAAGTACCAATGGGTGCATCAATTAAACTACCAGATCAAAAGATAATGAGTAATTTTTTATTTCCCTATTAACTCAGGAAGTTCTTTTTGTATCAATTGCTGCATCTCTTTGTCAAATTTTGCCATGTAAAGCGTCTTTGTTGTGGAAAGCACATCTACTGTAAGTCCTTTTGCTCCTCTAAAATCAGCTTTGTACAAATTGGCATTTGTGAAATCAGCTCCTGTTAAATAGGCCCTTTTAAGATTGGCTTCCATCAAAAACGCATTTCTAAAATCTGCTTTTATAAGAAATGCTTTCTCGAAATCTGCCTTAATTAAATACGTGTCTTTGAAGATTGCACCATTGGCATACGATGCCTTGAGTACAGATTGATTCATGTTGCAATTTTCAAAATTGGTTTGATTCAATCTGGCACCTTCAAGATTTACATCTATTAATATGGAATTGAAGATATTGGCATAATTCAAATTTGCTCCAGCTAATTTTACATAATTTAAATTGGTTTTTACTAAATAAGAATGAGCAAGATTAATGTTGTATAATTTATGTCGATTAAGTCTCTTGATATTTCCTACCGTTCTAAAAGCAGCTTCTTGAGATTCCCACAATCTAAAATCATCTATCTCATCTTTGTATGTCCTGATTCTGCTTCTTTTTTCACCAGTTTTATTTAGCCATAAAATCAATATTCCTATGACAGCAATATCGAAAATCATTCCATGGGCTTCTGCCAAAACCTGACCGAAGAAGGTATGAAAATCTTCTTGGTAATAGGGAAGGCTTACCATGATTACGATAAAGCCCATAACTATTAATACCATGGTAGAAGTAAGAATAGGTTTTTCGGATATCGAATAGACCTTTTTGCCAATATTATTTAGCCTTTCTTTAAATTTCATCTCATTGCTTCTGTCTTGATTTTTGAATTGACTTTCTTAACATATTAATAGACACAATATAGTTTAATTATTATATCAATTTATTACCTTCCAAATCTCAATGGTACTCACACTATAAAATCGGGCGTTTTGTTTCTGGTCAATCCTAATCTTATTGTTTTACCAAATTCAGTGCCTTGATTTTTGCCCCAAGTGTTTCGCTTATTTTTATATAAGATTCAACAGTCCAACCTCCAACATGCGGCGTAAAGAGAACATTATTCATTTGAAATAACTCGCTCATAAGTCTGCCTTGTTCATCACTAAGTTTTTTCATTTTTTCATTTTCCAGCACATCCAATCCGGCAGCTAGTATTTTACCCAAGTTTAGGTATTTTACCAAGGTTTTTAAAGCCAAAATTTCACCTCTTGCTGTATTAAGTATTATGATATTCTTTTTAAAACTTTCTATAAATTCGTCATTCACGAAAAATTTTGTTTCTGTAGTTAGTGGCACATGAAAACTTACAATATCGGCTCTTTCAAATAGCTCGGTTAAACTGACTTCTTCAACAAATTCGTTGGCAAATCCTTTTTTGTATTTATCATAGGCAATAATCTTACACCCAAAGCCCCGCAATCTTTTAGAAACAGCAGTCCCCATATATCCAAAACCAACAATTCCAAAAGTCCGGTGCATTAATTCTACGCCACGATTTCCTTCCCTGTCCCAGATTTTATTTCTGACTTGATTATCTGCTTCCCGCATTTTGTTTATAAGATTTAGGAGCATCCCAAGGGTATGTTCAGCTACCGCATCTCGATTGCCTTCGGGAGCATTTAATAAGGCAATATTTTGATGTTGGGCAAATTCAACATCTACCTGGTCCATCCCTGCGCCTGATCTGGCAATAAATTTCAGGTTTTTTCCAGCGCTTATTAGTTCTTTATCTGCCGGTGTTTTACTTCTGATTATCACACCTAAATAATTGGCAAGTATTTCGAGAATGCCCTTTCTGTCAATCTTTGGTTTGTAATGGACTTCATATCCCATATTTTCTAAGGCAGGAACTATACTTTCATGTATTGTTTCGGTAATTAATACTTTGTAGCTCATATTTATGGCTTAACTATTTATTGGTTTGAATTTTTAAATGCACAATATTTTGTAGCAATCATTTTGAATTAAGCGTTGCAATATTAAAAATTATATAGCAAGTGAGCCACAGTAAAATATACCGCAAGGCCAAGCAGATCTATAGTTGTTGTTATAAATGGCCCTGAAGCTAAGGCTGGATTAAATCCCATTTTATCTAAGACAATAGGAATGATAGTTCCTAAAAGAGAGGCCAGAATCACTACAGAAAATAAAGCAACCCCAACAACGAAAGCTAGCTTTGGACTGTATGAAAAATATAGAAAACCATATACTAATCCAGCCAATACTATACTATTTAAAATAGCCACGAATAAAGTTTTAATAAATTTTTGCCAAATCGTGGTTTCAAAAATTGTTACGGTAGCGAGACTCTGCACAACCAATGCTGATGATTGAATACCTACATTGCCACCTGTTGCGATAATTAATGGAATAAAAAATGCCAATGAAGCAACCTTCAATAAATCTTCTTCAAATACTCCAATAAATCGAGCACCAACCAAACCTCCTAATAACCCAATAACCAACCATGGTAAGCGAGCCCTTGACAAAACCCAGACACTATCATCCTCTTCAACATCTTCAGCAATACCAGCCATAAGTTTTCTCTCCTCATCAGCCATTTCGGTAATTACATCAATAATATCATCAACAGTAATTCTGCCAACAAGCTTACCCTGAACATTAATAACAGGGGCAGACTCAAGGTCGTACTTCTGGATAATATCTGCTATTTCCTCTTCTTTTTGATAGGTGTATATCGAGATGATTTCTGAATTGTAGATATCCGCAATTTTAGCTTGTGATTTAGCAAGAATCAATTCCTTAAGCGGAACTCTTCCCAAAAGTTTATCTTCATCATCTACGACATAAACGGAATAAATTTTCTGTACATTTTCAGCTTGCCTCCTGATCTCGTCAATGCACTGAACGACATTCCAATTTACATTTGCTTTGATTAACTCCTTTGCCATTAACCCGCCAGCACAGTCATCATCATATCTTAAAAGTTCGATAATGTAGTTTGCCTTTTCAGTATTTTTAATATTGGAAATTACTTCTTCTCTTACTTTTACCGGAAGATCATTGAGAATGTCAGCTGCATCGTCTGTCTCAATTTCTTCTATATAGGCTGCAATTTCTTCAGGATCAAAAGCACTTAAAAATTTGGTACGTGTATCATCTTCAAGATCTTCTATAACATCAGAAGCAACATCTTTTCCGAGTAATTCCAGTATATATTTTGACTGATCAGCTGTAAATTCTTCTAATAGCGTAGAAACGTCTTCGTGTCGTACAGAGTGTAGCGTCTCTCGAATAAAAATATCATTTTTATTTTCGACAGCGTCACGAAATTTCTCCAGGTATTCCTGTGTAAGTTCAAATGGAGTTACGTTTTCCAATTTTGGATTTTTTGAGTTAAATTTATAAAGTCATCTACGGACAACTGCTCTGCCCTGAGTTTGAAAATTTCGTCTTGAGTCAATTCACTTGGCAAAAGTATTGGTTTCAGCGCATTTCGCAAGGTTTTACGTCTATTATGAAAACCCTGCTTTACTATTTTTTTAAATAATACCTCGTCACAATTTAATTGTGTGTTTTCTTTTCGCACTAGCTTGATCACCACAGAATCTACTTTTGGCGGAGGTATAAAAACATCGGGAGGCACATCAAATAATATTTCGGTATCATAATACGCCCCGATCAGAACACTCAATATGCCATAAGTTTTATTGCCATGTGAAGCACATATTCGCTCTCCCACTTCTTTTTGTAGCATACATACAACCTCTTTAACTTGATGTTTTGATTCTAGTATTTTAAAAAAAATCTGACTTGAGATATTATATGGAAAGTTGCCAATGATCGAAAAATCCGCTTTTGACAGATCACCAATATTTGCTTTGAGAAAATCACCTTCAATAATGTCAATATTATCACCTATCATATTTTTTCTTAGCCAACCAATTGATTCTCTGTCAATTTCCAGAAGAATTAATTTATTAAATGACCTCCCGACCAGAATGCTTGTAAGTGCCCCGGTTCCTGGCCCAATTTCAAGTATGGTCTCAAATTCACTTTCCCATGAGAGAGCATCCACAATTTTTAATGCAATATTTTCATCATTGAGGAAGTGCTGTCCTAAAAACTTTTTTGGCCTTACACCATGCATATAAATTTTCCGTTAAATTGCAGGTGCAAATTGCAGATTATTCTTCAAAACTGATTGATTATAATATAAATAATATAGGTTGATAATTATGGAACTATCAAATAACAAAGAGACACAAAAAAAACCAATTATAGGAATTACAATAGGTGATATCAATGGCATTGGACCTGAAGTAATTATAAAAGCATTATCTGACGCAAGAATTCTAAATCATATGACGCCAATAATATTTGGGTCGACAAAGGCACTTTCATTTTACAGGAATATGCTAAAAAATGAAGAGTTTCAGTATAGCCAATTGAAATCTATTAAAGATATAAATACCCGAAAAATTAATGTTGTGAACTGCTGGTCGGAAATGGTAGAAATAAAAGTTGGGCAAGTGACAAATGAAGCTGGAAATTGCGCTTACCTGGCATTAAGAGAAGGGGTTAAATATTTGAAAGAGAATAAAATTGACGCTTTAGTTACTGCGCCAATAAACAAAAAGAATATTCAACGAGATGACTTCCAATTTGTTGGACACACCGATTATATTTCTGATGAACTGGGATCAAAGGAGAATCTCATGTTAATGGTTGGAGAAAGCTTAAGAGTTGGCGTTGTAACTGCCCACATTCCGATTAGTGAGGTAAGCGAAAAATTGACGCAAGAGCTTATTGAGCAAAAATTGAATATCATGCTTAAAAGTTTGAAAAATGATTTTGGTATCGAAAAACCAAAAATAGCTCTACTTGGACTAAATCCTCATGCCGGAGAAGATGGCTTGATGGGAAGCGAAGAAAATGAAAGGATTGATCCAGTAATTGTAAAGTTTAAAAACAAAGGGCATCTGGTTTATGGACCGTTTCCTTCTGATGGATTTTTTGGAACATTGCAACATAAAAAATATGATGGGATTTTGGCAATGTATCATGATCAGGGATTGATCCCCTTCAAATTACTAGAATTTGAGAATGGTGTGAATTTTACATGTGGAATCCCAAAAGTGAGGACATCTCCAGATCATGGAACAGCATATAGTATTGCAGGAAAAAATATCGCAAATCCTCTATCAATGAGAGAGGCACTATATCTGGCAGCGAATACAGTGAAAATTAAAGAAATGTCCGCAGGCAAAATGTAAAATAAATAACAATTCTTTTCTTTAAATATCAATTTATAATATCTACATTTGCGGTCTTAAAAATGAGGGTGATGAATTTGCTCAAAGACTACGATATAGAATTATCAAAAATAGATTTAGGGCTGCATGAATTCCACTATCAAATTAAAGACGAGTTCTTTGGATTATTTGATAATAGTTTAATAGATCATGGAAGTCTAAAAGTCGAATTAATTCTCGATAAAAAGACATCTATTATATCATTATTGTTCAGAATTAAGGGCACATTAGCATTAATTTGTGACCGTAGCCTTGATGGATTTGATTATGATCTGGAAACTGAGAGTGAGATTGTATTGAAATTTGGAGAAGAAGCTGGTGAGCTTTCTGACCAAATCGAAATGATCCCATTTAATACTCAGATGATTAATGTTGGGAAGTATATTTATGAGTACATTAGCGTAGCAATTCCAATGAAAAAACTACACCCACGTTATGAAAATGATTCAATGGATGATATTATAGTATTTTCTTCAAAAAATGAACAAGAGGAAAATTCTAATATTGACCCAAGATGGAGTGAATTGGAAAAATTGAAAAATAAAGAGTTAAAAAATTAAGTTATGGCACATCCTAAAAGGAAAATTTCGAGAACAAGAAGGGATAAACGTAGAACGCATAAAAAATTAAATGAGAAAAATTTGATTGTTTGCCCTACAACTGGTGAGCATCATATGCCTCACAGAGCTTTTTGGTATGAAGGTAAACTTTATTACAAAGGAAAAGTGATCATTGAAAATGAAGTATTGGCCTAGTCAAGGCATTTGAAATTATATTAGGGGGAGCGATAGTTCCCTTTTTTATTTCTTAAAAAGCATGATTTGTTTTGCAAAATATATCACTTTGAATCCTTATAATTGAATATATTTGCATACAAATATTGAAATAAATAAATTATAATAATCAAAAAAACAGCAACAATTATTACTATTTAATTGCTGAAACGCATTTTTAATTTAACAATAGATTTTTAATCTTAGATTCAAAATTTGATTATGGCTACAACCGCAGATTTTAAAAATGGTTTATGTCTTGAATTCAATAATGACCTGTGCACTATTGTAGAATTTCAACATGTAAAACCCGGGAAAGGCCCTGCATTTGTTAGAACTAAATTAAAAAACTTAAAGACGGGTAGAGTAGTTGAAAAAACATTTAACTCGGGCGTAAAAGTAACCACTGCGCGAATTGAAAGAAGACCACATCAATATCTCTATCGTGACGATATGGGATATCACTTCATGGATTCTACTACCTTTGATCAGGTTGGTTTGCAAATTGAAATTATTGAGGGAAGCCAATTTTTAAAAGAAGGCCAGGAGGTGGATGTGATTTATCATGACGAAACAGAAACACCCTTAATTGTAGAACTCCCATCTTTTGTAGTATTAAAAATTGTTTATACCGAGCCTGGTATAAAAGGAGACACAGCTACCAATACAACAAAACCTGCGACGCTGGAAACTGGAGCTATAATTCAAGTGCCGTTATTCATAAATCAAGAAGAGGTAATAAAAGTTGATACAAGGACATCATCTTATTCTGAAAGAGTAAAATAAATTATATGAAAGCTAAAGAAATTAGAGACCTTATTGATTTTATTTCAAACTCAGGTTTGGATGAAGTTAATATTGAGACACAGGAATTTAAAATTTCTGTAAAAAAGAATGCAACTGTTATCAATACTGTAGTAGATAACTCTTCTGTGGCTGCGTCACCTGCATTTATTGCAGAAACGCCAGCGACACCAATATTAAAAGTCCCTTCTGTGGATTCAGCAACTCCCGCAGAGAATGATAATTATATCGAAATTAAGTCACCAATGATTGGGACCTTCTATATAAATCCAAACCCGGAAGCCGATCCATTTTTGAAGGTTGGAGATACAGTTAAAGTTGGGCAAACAGTTTGCATTATTGAAGCGATGAAGCTTTTCAATGAAATAGAATCTGAGTATTCTGGTAAAATTGTTAAGATTTTGGTGGAGAACTCTTCTCCGGTAGAATTTGATCAACCGTTGTTTTTAGTAGATCCTTCATAAGATTACTATATTTTTCATTCAATTGATTATACCACGTGTTTAAAAAAATATTAGTAGCCAATAGAGGAGAGATTGCACTTCGCGTTATTAGAACTTGCAGGGAAATGGGAATACCTACTGTTGCAGTTTATTCTACAGCAGATCGCGAAAGCCTTCATATTAGATTTGCTGATGAGGCAGTATGTATTGGTCCTGCGCCAAGTAGTACATCATATCTCAATATACCCAATATAATTGCAGCAGCAGAAATTACAAATGCTGACGCTATCCATCCCGGTTATGGATTTCTAGCTGAGAATGCTGAATTCTCCAGAGTTTGTGAAGAAAATAATATAAAGTTGATTGGCCCTTCTCCGGAAATGATCAATAAAATGGGTGATAAGGCCACAGCCAAGGAAACAATGAAAAAGGCCGGTGTGCCTACGGTACCTGGTGCAAAGGGCATACTGCCAAGTATAGAACAAGGTAAAATACAAGCAAAAAAAATTGGCTATCCTATTATCCTAAAAGCAACAGCAGGTGGAGGGGGTAAAGGTATGAGAATAGTTGAAGCTGAAGATGGCTTTAAGAAAGCTTGGGATTCTGCTAAAATGGAGTCAGGTGCTGCCTTTGGTAATGAAGACTTATATATTGAGAAATTTATAGAAAACCCAAGGCATGTAGAAATACAGATTATTGGTGATAAGTATGGAAATGTATGCCACTTGTCTGAAAGGGATTGCTCGATTCAAAGACGACATCAGAAACTTATTGAAGAGACACCTTCACCGGTAGTTGATAAGGCGTTAAGGGATAAAA
The DNA here is from genome assembly GCA_964507705.1 of uncultured Roseivirgaceae bacterium. GTDB lineage: Bacteria > Bacteroidota > Bacteroidia > Cytophagales > Cyclobacteriaceae > JAAUQL01. The sequence continues at coordinate 29,958 of CAZDRA010000033.1, forward strand.
TGGGAGCAGCTGCAGTTAAAGGCGGTGAGGCAATAAAATATGAAGGGGCAGGAACAGTTGAATTTTTGGTCGATAAACATAGTAATTTCTATTTTATGGAAATGAACACCAGGATTCAGGTAGAGCACCCTATTACCGAACAGGTTACAAATTTTGATCTTATCAAAGAGCAGATCAAGGTAGCTGCCGGCGAAAGAATATCCGGGAAGAATTATTATCCAATATTATTCTCTATGGAGTGTCGTATTAATGCAGAAGACCCATCCAAAGATTTCAGGCCAAGTCCAGGAAAGATTACTTCGCTAAATTTCCCGGGAGGTCAAGGGGTGAGAATTGATAGCCATGTGTATGCAGGCTATACTATTCCTCCAAACTATGACAGCATGATTGCCAAACTAATTGTTACTGCGCAATCGAGAGATGAATGCATAGTGAGGATGAAAAGAGCATTAGATGAATTTATCATTGAAGGAATAAAAACCACTATCCCTTTTCATAAAAAACTGATGTCTGATGAAATATTTAAATCCGGGCAGTTTACTACCAGCTTTTTAGATTCCTTTGATTTTAGCGACTGCGTATAGGAATTTAACAATAGACAATTATTTCTCAACTATATGACTTTCATGGAATTTAAGAAATCGATAATTGATAGTTTTCCTCCAGAAAATATTTCTCTCAATTTGAAAGCACTATGGCTTGAGGCCAATGGAAATTGGGACAAAGCACACGAAATCGTTCAGGAAACAAGTGGAATTGAAGGAGATCGGATACACGCCTATCTACACAGAAGGGAAGGAGATTTATCAAATGCTTGTTATTGGTATTCTAAAATAGGTGAGCAATTACCGGACTATTCCATGGACGAAGAGTGGAAAAAACTGGTAAATATTTTTCTTGAAAATTAGCATTTTAGCCAAAGGTAAATCTTTCAATACGCAATACTAATCCTGGCTTTTCCAGGTAAAAAACTTTTTCAGCTTACCTGTTGTCAATGCATATTTTTCGGTACCTGCATCACTAATCAAAAAGGCCCAGGGTTTTAAGGCCTCAATTTTTTCGCAAACAATCCTTATTGAAGCCATTAGAGGTACTACTATAAACATTCCTGGAATTCCCCATATAATTCCCCCAATGAGTACACTAAGAATAATAAAGAATGGATTTATTCTTACCTGACCACCTGTGATATTTGGTGTCAGAATATTGTTTTCAAGGAATTGAATTATTATAAAAAGAATTACTACACCGACAGCAGTACCTGGGCCATCTCCTGTAAGTAAGGCCATTATCAATGGAAAGATAAAACCTAGAATAGTTCCAAAATAGGGAATGAAATTGAATATAGCAGCAATAAGTCCTAAAAGTAGCCAGTACTTTACACCAACAAAATAAAGACCCAGTGAGTTAAGGACACATAAAATGAGGACGACAATAAATACACCTCCCATATATTTTTTAATGACAATTGAGATTTCCTTAATAATATCATCAGTTTTTTGATGGCCCTTTTCTGGAAGTACCATCAATACAAAGTCTCTATACTTGTTTCGATAGTAAAGTAAGAAAAATATATAAACCGGCATGATGAAAATTGTAAACGCCGTTTGGGCTGTGGCTGTCAATATTAAATCAAGATTATCTGTGCCTGATTTAAAAAACTCAGAAATGCTTTTTTTTAAGGTAGTATGTTGCTCTTCTGAGACTGTGCCAAACTGGGATTCTATTTGATAAACAAAAGTATCAATGTTTTTTACAGCTTGAGCTTCAAGAGTTGGGAGATCTTGGAGTAAAAATTTTAATTGCGTATATATGAAAAATATAGTTCCATAAACGATAAAAACACCTAAAAATACGCTCAGGAGAATTCCAGGTATTCTGGGAAGAGATTTTCTCTCAAAAAATTTAGCCACCGGATGAAGTAGATAAGCGAATAGAATTCCTAAAAAAATTGGGTACAGGAAGTTTTTGAATTCAATCAAAAAAGTATATAGCAATAAAAAGAAAAGCATTAAAATTACCATTCGTGTAACGGTTCCAAATGGAAGGCTGTATTTTTTGCTCATCTTTTCTTTTGTTCTTTTTTAAATTTTTAAAAATTAACGAATACAAATAAAACGATAAAGAATTGTAATTTTTAATATTGATATTACGATATCGGTAATAAACAACAACGTATTAAAAATCAGCCTCCAATTATCGCCATTGATTCCCCTATTGGATTGCCTTCATTTCGATATTTTTCTGCCTCAAAGCCATCTTTGGCTCTGTGTTTTATAACATCAATAATTTTCAATTTGATCATTTCGTTACTTTGTCCTTCTCTCAAAAGTTTCTTTAAGTCCAATACGTTATGCCCATAAAGACAAGTTCTCATCTCACCGGTTGATGTAATTCTAATTCGATCGCACGATCCGCAAAAAGTCCTGGAATATGCAGCGATTATACCGACATTGCCAATAGCGCCATCAAAAGTAAAATTTTCTGATGTTGAATTTGAGCTGGTTAAACTTTTGCGAATATCAGGAAATCCCAGCTTAAGCTCTTCGAGAATTCGCCTATAATTCCATTTTATTGGCTGAGCATTTTTCAATGACCCGTTAAAAGGCATTTCTTCAATGAAACGAACCGACACCGGATATTTCATTGCCATTTTCGCCAATGCAATAATTTCATGATCATTGACACCGTCCATAATTACAGCATTGATTTTTACCTTAAATCCATCAGCTATCATTTGATGAAACGTATCCATCACACTAGCAAATTCTTTCCTCCTGGATATTCTATTGAAATTATTTTCTTCAACTGAGTCAAGACTCATATTAATATTGGCAATACCAATAGCTTTTAATTTTGGCAAAAAGGGTTTGGTGAGAATTCCATTTGTGGTAACACTTAAATTTCCAAGGTTTTTATCAACAGATAATCTTTCCAAAAAACTTATCAAATCTTTTCTTACGAATGGCTCGCCTCCGGTAATTCTAATCTTTTCAACACCCATTTCTGTAAAAAGAGAAGTAAGTCTCAACATTTCCTCGTAAGAAAGTAATTTCTCTTTGGGTAAAAAATGAAGCCCCTCAGCTGGCATACAGTAAAAACACCTTAGGTTGCACCTGTCTGTAACAGCTAATCGCAAATACCTTATTGGTCTGCCGAAATTATCTCTCAATAGCATAAGGCAACTATTTATTTTTTTTTCTGCGAGGAAGGAGATCTTCTTCCACGGTCAATATTATACTTTCTCCCAGATTCGAATCAATGGATGCTATGATACCTATTTGATTAGACTCGATCCATTTAGAAGCTGTCAAACTGGGAACACAGACTTTTAATGAATTGTTTTCAAAACTTACGGTACACGATTTTATATTTTCAACTATTTGAATTGAATAACTGAATTTGTTTCCATCGGAAATTTGTACTTTTTCGGATATAATTTTTTCGGAATCTAACCTATCTATCTCCTCTGGGGATAGCCTGATTTTAACAATATTATTTTCTAATCGCAGTTTCATTTTCAATAATAATCTGTGCTTACAAATATATTTCTTTTCGAATGTACATTTGCTATTTTTGATAAATAATAGACAATATTATGATTGTAAATGTGCTTTTATTTGGAATCTCCAAAGAAATGGTTGGTAAGCAAAAATTAACTATAGACGTGGAGCAGTCAATATCCGTAGCTGAGTTTAAAATGATTTTGCAAGATAAATATCCAAAACTTATTGAACTGAATTCAATGGCGATTGCCGTAAATAGTGAATATGCGCTAGATAAGGATATACTTCAATCAAATGATGAAATTGCTTTAATCCCGCCCGTGAGTGGAGGATGATATGATTAAACTCGATACTCAACCATTGGACATAAAATTGGCAATTGATTTTGTACGTGATGAGGCTGCCGGAGGTATAGATGTTTTTGTAGGGACAGTAAGGAATGCCACCAAAGGTAAAAAAGTGGTAGGGCTAGAATTTGAAGCCTATGAGAAAATGGCGATTTCGGAGTTGGAAAAAATTGTTGAGGACTCAAAAAAAAGATGGTCAATTAATAAAGTAGCTATTCTTCATGCTATTGGAAAAAAACAGATAGGTGATGATGCAGTTGTGATAGCGGTATCTTCGGCTCATAGAAATGTTGCTTTTCAGGCTTGCCGATATATTATTGACACACTAAAAAAGACAGTTCCAATCTGGAAAAAGGAAATTTTTGAAGATGGTGATGTATGGGTAAATGCTCATCCTTAAATGATATTAAAATATCGTAATATTCCAGATCCGTGCGGAAGATTATTGAACAACCTCTCCAAGAATATTTTAAGATCAGAAGTACGTTTTATTGAAAATATATCAACAGCGATCAGATTTATTGAAATCGCTTTTCTCTACAACTCCAAATCAAGTCTAAGATTTACTTGTCCTAATAACTGCTGACTGTTTAATTTAAATCAAATTAATTTTAAAAAGGCAAATCTTCCCCTGATGGAGGATCATTTGAAGGAGGTAAAACTTCGGGCTCGCCGGATTCATGCTGCTGGCTATTGCTTTTTTCTACCTTCCAAGCTCTCACATCGGTGTACCATCTTGAATTGTATTCTCTGCTTTCCAGTTCGATGGAGATTTTTACGTCTTCATTTTCACTAAGGGCAAATTGATCAACTTTGTCGCCCCAAACAGTGATGCAAACTTTTTTGGGGTATTGCGATTTCGTTTCTAAAATATAATCTTGTTTCTTCCAAGTCCCATTTTTTCCTTCGCCGGATTGTAGTGGGTTTATTTGAATAATTTTTCCTTCTAATTCCATGCTGGCGAAGTTATAAATTAAGAAAGGAAATTAAAATATTATCGATTACAAAAATTGATAAATATTGGGTGTAATTTATTGCTCAATATAGGTTTTAGTGAATTCACTCGATTTTAGAAATAATTAATTTTAATTTGGTGTTTTCCGCATGATAAACTGAAAGGAAGAATGACAAAAATTTTATTTATTCTTGTTGGAGGAGCAATTGGTACATATTTAAGATACTCAGTATCGGGATATTCATATAAGTTTTTTGATTGGATATTCCCAATTGGTACGCTCATAGTCAATCTGATTGGGTCATTTATTATTGGCCTTTTGTGGGGAATATTCGAATCGTCAAGCCTAAGCCCAAACATTAGGATATTCTTGTTTGTTGGGATTTTGGGAGGTTTTACAACATTTTCATCTTACATGCTGGAAACGCTCAATCTTTATCGGGACGGAGAAGTAAAGCTCGCATTGTACAATTTATTGGCAAATAATATTATTGGGTTGCTCATGGTTATTGGAGGATTTTTTCTATCTAAATTGTTAGTCGGACAATTGAGATGATGAAGTAAAATATGCTGTATGGACAAAATAGAAAGTAATATGGATGAAGGCAAACTAGTCAGAATATTTATTGGTGAAAGTGATATGCTTCTCGGAATTCCACTTTATGAAGCAATAGTAAAACAGGCTCAGGAGCTTAAAATGGCAGGGGCAACGGTTGTTCGTGGGATCATGGGTTTTGGAGCAACGAGCAAGATTCATTCCGATAAATTTCTTAGGTTATCAGAAGATTTACCAATCATTGTCGAGTTGGTTGATGCTGAAGAAAAGATAAATCAGTTGATGCCATTTTTGGAAGAAAATGTAAAGGGGGGATTGATAACCGTGGAGAAAATAAATGTTATTAAGCGTTGACTTGAGACTAAAATTGGGTAGAATCAACAGCTTTCAAATAGATATTTTTTAGTGAGGTCTCCTAATGATATTTTTTTATAATTTGCAAATTCTTTAATTCAATACTGCAATAGAATCCTTCAAACTTTTATTGAATTCCCAAAGCTCTACGTTTATTACACGTTGATTTTTAGTATCAATTTTTTTTATCCATCCAAATACAAAATATGAAAGTGTTAGTACAATCAATACAATTTTAAAAATAACCTCCTGAATATTTTCATTTTAAACGCTCAATAATACCTCCCGATCATTGGATGATCTACAATAATTTTCTTGAGTTCATAAGGATCAACTATTCCCATTTTTTTATAAATGACTTTTCCTCCTGGTTCCAATAAAACAGTATAGGGCAATGCACCTCTCCATTCAGAGTCTACAACATCAATAAGTTTATAAATATCTGTGTCTGAGAAAATAAAGTTTTGTACTGCAGAGTTATTGTTTTTGAGAAAATTCAAAGTTTTATTTTTTTGATCCAACTTGTCTGTGCTCAACGAAATAAACTCAAAATCTCTTGCAATGTACATTCTGTGTATATTCACAAACTCAGGAAATTCGATGATACATGGGCCGCACCATGTAGCCCAAATATTTATCAATCGCAATTTGTCGGAATCATTTTTCATTAAAAACTTTGCCCCTTCAGTGCCAATTTCATCTAATTTTACAGGCTTTCTGGCCCAATCACTGTTCACTTTATCAGTCCAGTTATGTTTCCATCCCCATTTGATCGAACAGCCAAATGTTTTAGTTTCTGGCTCTAAGATTTCTATGTCTAAAAGCACCGCCTCAATAGTGCTTCTTAAATCATCGGCATTGGCAGTGCCTGGCTTTTCGGAATCATCTAATCTTCCAGCATATTTTAGGATTCTTTCCTTATCAAATACAAAAGCATGAGGAGTTGCGATAGGTCCATACTTAATGGAAGTCTCCTGTGTATCTCCGTCATACAAGTATAAAAAGTTATATTTCTTGTTTTTGGCACGAATTTTCATTTCCTCATAGGAGTCACCCATATCAGAATATCCAAGTTCCTCCGGTAACAAGGCTTTAACAGAATTGGGCGATATGGCAATAATTCGGACACCTTCGTCCTTATAGTCATTAACCAACTGAATAATTCTGTCTTCATAGGCCTGTGCAGTTGGGCAATGATTGCAAGTAAAAATAACCACAAGGACTTTAGCATCTGCAAAGTTATCAAGGGTATAAAAATTACCATCTATGGCGGGTAATTTGAAATCAGGCGCTTTATCGTTTATGGCTAAAGTAGTGATTTTAAATTCCTCAACATCTTGAGGGTTAGCTACAAATCCGGTCTCTTTGATAACTGCATTTACTTTATCTGTTATTTTATTTTCCTTTTTGGTTTTGCAAGTCCAAAAAAGAAGCATAGACATAGCAACCAATAAGTGAAGTAAGTTTGAGCTTTTCATGATGGTAGTAAATAATAAAATGTCAATATGTCTAAGTTAGAATAATATTTATCCGCTAACCAGCTTAAGCTATCATATTTTTAATTAACGTTAATGTTTTTATAGATTTCAAATTCTACTTTATGAAGATTAAATTGGTGCAATAAGATTTTCATCACATTTCTTTGCATTTCAGAACTGCCCAGATTTATATGCTTTTGGCAGAGATAAAAAGTAAATTCCTAAAGGGCAAAGCACTGACATGTTAAAGCTCCAGGTGAAGAAAAACAAACTATGTGTTTGATTTTTTAACTCACTATTTTTGTACTAATTTGTACCTTAAACAATAATAATTATGAATAAGTGGTTCAAGCGTTTTCTAATTCTATTTGCTGGGTTTATAGTGATATTGTTGGCTTATTTTTACTACAACGCCCGAGACAGGCATCCCAATTATCATGTGGATATTTCTATAAAAAATGAAATTCAAAGTGAATTGAAGGTAGGTTTTTCTGCTATCAGTATTACACCGGAGATAAGTGATCGTTGGACAGATGTTAATGGAGATGCAAAATATAAACCGGAAGACGGAGATACCTATGAAGATATAAATGGGAATGGCAAATTTGATGCAATTTGGATCGCCGGATTTAGTAACAAGAGAGCAGCCAATGGAGTTCATGATAAACTATGGGCCAGAACAATGGTCGTTGATGATGGTCAATCGCGAATAGCCATTACATCAATTGATGCGATTGGTTTTATGTTAGACGATATTATAGATGTAAAGGAAATGATAAGCGAAGCATCGGGAATAACCTATTCGGTGATTAGTTCTACCCACAGCCATGAAGCTCCTGACTTGATTGGGATCTGGGGGAAAAGCCCTTTCAAGAGCGGAGTAAACCAAGCATATCTTGCGGATCTTAAGAAAAATACCGCCCAGTCTATTGATGAAGCCGCAAACAATTTAAAACCTGCAAAATTTAAACTGGCTATAAATCCAAACGATGCAATTATTGTGCTAAAGGATACCAGAAAGCCCCTGGTTTTTGATGAAGGGTTAAGAATGATGCAGGCCATAAGCCTCGAAACTAACGAGACACTTGGCACACTGGTTGCGTGGGCAGATCACCCCGAAACACTATGGAGTGAGAATCTATTGATTAGTTCCGATTTTCCTCATTATTTACGTGAAGGAGTAGAAAATGGTGTGTTTAATGAAGATAGTATTTTGCATAAAGGCATAGGAGGAATTGCTGTTTATATAAATGGAGCAGTAGGAGGTTTAATGGTGACACATCCCAGTCTGGAAGTAAAAGATATTTTAACTGGAAATATTTATAAAGAACCTACCTACGAGAAAACTAAAGCACAGGGCGACTATTTAGCTTATCTTGGATTGAAGGCCCTGGATAGTTCAAATTATTATATCGAAAAAGCAGGAATCTCCATACGTGCAAAAAGTATAGATTTGAAGTTTAAAAATCCGATTTTCAGGCTTGGAGTTTTACTGGGCTTAATGGATAGGGGCATGAACGGATGGATGCAGGTAAGGTCAGAACTTGCTGTTTTTTCCATAGGTCCGGCACATTTTACTACAGTACCGGGAGAGATTTACCCTGAAATAGTCAATGGCGGAGTAGAAGCTCCTCAAGGTCAGGATTATGATATCGACCCTGTTGAAGTACCATATATTCGTGCTCAGATGAAAGGTGATTTTAATTTTGTTTTTGGATTGGCAAATGATATGGTCGGGTATATAATTCCTAAAAGTCAGTGGGATGTAGATGAACCATTCACTTATGGCAGAAATAGTGCCCCATATGGCGAGGTTAATTCACTTGGCCCTGAGACAGCCCCCATGATCCATAAAGAACTTGGGCAGATGTTGGATGAATTATATGGAAAGTAGATGATATTCATCCAAAAAAATGGCTTGGTTTTATAATTCAATTATGAAACCAAGCCATTTGAAAGGATCAATTTTTTTAAGCATTTTTTGTCCAGGCTCCAAGAATAAATCCTGAAATCGTTATAAGCACCAAGTCAAATCCTCCAGTAATCCAGGTAAGTTCATATGGTGCTTGCGCAAACATATTACCGACCAAGGTAGATAAGAAATGAAATGAAAAAACAATCAATAAACCTATTCCTGCACCACGTAATCCTGCACGTACATCAAGTTGGACAAATAGCCATGCCAAGGCATACATAGGTACAACGGAGCTTACCATATTAATGATCCAAATACCAGCTCCGGGAGGATTGGCCTCTACAGTCGCACGATCGAGACCTACCAAGGCCATCCATGCATCTCCAAATAAAGGATCGTACCAGATAAAGCCAATAATAAATGATAATACTACGCATGCCCAAACGGCAAGATGATTAATTTTTAGTAAGGTGTTCATGGTTTTATAGAGATTAGTTAGAATTAAAAGTTAAAACTTATTTATCAAAATGAAAACTTAATTTATAAATTCAATTGAAAAATATTGAATATTGCATGACAAGACATCTATAATAAATATAAGGTTTTCAATATATTGAAATATGCAAATTGCTTCACTGGCCAAGCTGAAAAAAGAACTGAAAGGACGCGCACATTCAGAGGTTTTAGAATGCTGCTTGAGAATGGCTAAATATGCCAGGAATAATAAGGAGCTTTTGAATTATCTTCTATTCGAAGCTTACGATGAGGAAAACTATCGACAGGAAATTAAAAGTGAAATCGAATTAGAGTTTGCCGCAGTCAATACAAATACACTTTATTTTGCAAAAAAGAGTATTAGGAAAATTTTGCGCATGGCTACTAAATTCATAAAATATTCTGGCTCTAAGCAGGCTCAAGTAGAAATATTGATCTGCTATTGTCAAGAAATGCGTAAGCTAAAACTTCCATATGAAGAAAGTAAGGTGTTGGTTAATCTATATGAAAGACAGCTGATTAACATCAAAAAAGCATTGAATTATTTAGACGAAGATTTACAATTTGACTATCAAAGTGAGATGGAAGAAATCGATCAACCTCTTGCCAGAATTTACTACTTATAATATTGACGCTAATCCACAATACATTGTTAGATATTTACATTTCCATTTTCAGGTTATAATCTGCAGAATATTTTCCGAATCCGACAACCACAAAAAAGAATGACAACAGCAGAATTACAGTAGCTACAATAAAATTTTGAGGTCGCATAGCTACAATAAAATTGACAGCAACTGCCCCACAATATTGGTATTTGAATCGCAACTGCAATCCTTGTCAAAAGGCCAAGCACAATGAGAATCCCACCTCTGAAATATGCCATGGTTACATAATGGTAAATAAGCATAGAATTTACAAATCCGTCATTGGGTGAAATGATATCTCTTAAAGGTTGGGCGTCTGTCATAAAATTTACTCCCTTGAAGAAAAGAAAACCACCAAGGAATATGCGGATTACGTCCATCAAGAAATAAGGGTGGTGCCTGTTTGCCTACTTATTTAAGTTTTTAACCGTTTTCATAGTGTTATAGTTTTTATTTATAAATCACCACTGATTTTTCCACCAAGGTTGGTGCTGGATTTTACATCTGTCGGTTTCCCACGGTATTTTAAAATGGCATTTGAGCCTGCCGTAGCTTCAAGTTTATTTTTTACCCAAACCACAACATTAGAATTTGTATTTGATTTGATGTACCCATTTTCGGTTTCAAATTCATAAGCGTTGTACTTTGACCCAAGGCCGGCATCCACTTCTTGCAAATCTGCCTTTCCTGAAATTTCTATTCTACCGCCATTGGAAAGTGAAGCCTTCACAGCAGATACATCAAACTCTACATGGATTACTGCGCCTCCGGTTGATTTCAATTTGTATTCATCGCCAGTTAATATTTCCTGGAATTTGACATCTGCTTTATTTGATGCTTCAATAGATCTGATTTTTACATATTCAACTACAATATTGACATCAGAGTCTTTATAAATCCCAGTTTTAACTCTTATTTTCAATTCTCTTCCTGAAGATTCGGTAACAATTTTATCGTATCCAATACCATTTGCCACAATTGTTATTTTTTCTTTATCTGCCTTTTTAAATACAACCTTCAGGTTATCGGAAATTTTTACTTGGTCAAAAGAGGATATCTCTCTAACGACTTTATTTTGCCCAAACAAGTTGGTTGAAATTAAAAAGATGGTTGCAACAAAAGTTAATATTAGTGTATTTTTCATATTAGTTTTCTTAAAAATAATTGGACGTAAAGATATTAATAAACCAATTGTAAATACGTATTAAAAAACAAAAAAAGCCCAACTATTTATAATAAAAAGCTGGGCTTTCATTTGGGGACTTCTATTAATGAAATGAACTCCCCTATTCTCCTTTTGTCTTGGTTTCGCGCATCAACTTCTGTTGAATATCCATTGGTACTGGTAAATATTCTGCAAATTTCGTTGAAAAACTAGCTCTACCCTGCGTGATGGACCTGAGTGCAGTTGTGTATTTATACATTTCGGCCAATGGAGTTTTTGCTTTGATCAATTTATAACTTCCCTTGCTATCCATACCTTGTATGATAGATCTTCTTGATTGCAGATCGGTCATCACATCACCCATCAAGTCATCTGGGACCATCACTTCAAGATCATTAATCGGTTCTAAAATTTTCGGATCTGCTTTCACAAATGCTTCTTTAAAAGCCATCGTTCCTGCTATCTTAAATGAAATATCATTTGAATCGACAGCATGCATTTTTCCATCATACACCATTACCCTAATATCGCGTACGTAAGATCCTGTGATTGGACCCTCTTCCATTTTTTCCATAATCCCTTTCATAATTGAAGGAATGTATCTTGTATCAATAACACCACCTACGATGCAATTATAAAAAATAAGCTTACCTCCCCACTCCAATTCAATTACTTCTTTTCCTCTTACATTAAAGTCAGTTGGCTCGGGCATACCTTCAAAATATGGTTCAATTCTAATATAAACCTCACCAAATTGCCCTGCCCCACCCGACTGCTTTTTGTGTCGGTAATCGGCATCTGCAGGTTTTTGTATTGTCTCTCGATATGCAATTTTTGGTTTTATAAAATTAATTTCAATATTATGTAGATTAGATAATTTCCATTCTGTTACTGCAAAATGGAGCTCTCCCTGGCCATGCAATATCAATTGCTTCAATTCTCTGGAGTAGGCAAATATTATTGTTGGGTCTTCCTCGTGAATTTCTCTTAGTATTTCAGCCAATTTCTCATCATCATTTTTGTCTTTAGGCTCAATGGCAGTGGTAATTCTAGGGGCGGGAAACTCCATAGGAGCTATGGCATAACTTACACTTTTATCATGCAAGGTGTGGTTGGTATGCGTGTTTTTGAGTTTTACTGATGCTCCAATATCTCCGGCCACCAACTTTTCGACATTGTTCTTATTCTTTCCATCCATTATGAATAGTTGGTTGAATCGCTCAGTAGTATCATTCTGATTGTTAACAAGGTCTTGCCCAATTTTCAATTCTCCAGTCAATACTTTGAAATAGGTGATTTCCCCAAGGAATGGCTCTACGATGGTTTTGAAAACAAAAATGGAAGTAGGCAGACTCGAGTCACAAGGTATTTCTTCCCCCTCTGTGGTGATTTCGGGATTCATCTCCGTAGCCGCAGGGGCTACATTATCAATGAAACCCATCATTCTTCCACTGCCCATATTATTTTTTGCAGACAGGCAAAATATCGGAAAGACTTCATGTTTCATCATTCCGATCTTCAATCCTTTTCTCATTTCATCTTCATTGAGACTTCCTTTCTCAAAGTAAAGCTCCATGAGTTCTTCGTCATTTTCCGCAGCCTTTTCTACCAATTCATTGTGCAACTCATTGGCTATATCAATCTCATCTTCCGGAATAGGTAATTTTTCTGGCTTACCTCCTTCTTTGGGAAATTTATACATTATCATCTTGAGTAAGTCGATAATGGTATCAAACTTATTTCCCTGGTTTACTGGGTATTGCATCAATATTGCTGGTGCGCCAAATCTCTTTTTTATTGATTCAACTGCAGTTTCAAAATTTGATTTTGGATGGTCAACCTGATTGATTGCCATGATAACAGGCTTTCTAAATTGATCTACATAATTCCAGATTAATTCAGTATTTACCTCAACGCCATGTTGAGAATTAATTAACAGTACACATGTGTCAGCGACTTTGAGAGAAGAGACAATCTCTCCCATAAAATCATCCAAACCTGGAGTATCGATTATATTAATTTTATAACCACGCCATTCAGTATGAAGAGATGTTGCATATACAGAGTTTTCTCTACTATGCTCAATTTCATGATAATCCGAAACTGTATTTTTATCTTCAACCGTGCCTCTTCTTTTTATTATCCCCGCTTCAAAAAGCATGGTTTCGGCAAGGGTAGTCTTGCCGCTTTTCGCCCCTCCAATTAATACAACATTTTTTATGTGTTTCTCATCATATGTCTTCATAATTTTTAGCTTTTTGGGTAAAAATAAAATTAAAAAATCTTATCCAGATTTATGGTTGAAAGTAAATCTAACCGAATAGGGTATGAAAAGCAACAATTTGAGAATCAAATATTGGGTATCATAAAATCACTTTTAAAATTACTGATCTATGTCATAAAATCAGAAATTTATCTATTTGACACCTGATATTTTCGTATGAATTTCTTAGTGATTATGAGGACTGGTATTTGGTAAAATATTAAAAAATGAGAAAAAACAAAGGCAAACTTAGCAGCTTGCCTTTATTCAACCTAAACACCCAAAATTATGAAAAACTATTAAGACAAATCTTTTTTGTAACTACCAATTGAATGAAAATCATTCTCGGATTAAAGACCTGAATGACACTAACGACGTTCAGAACTTTATATTGTTATTGAGTTATTGTCTAATCCTCATTGCAAAGATACGTGAATATTATTGACTAGGTTGCAATAAAACGAAAATAAAATATTGTTTGTCGTAATTAATTACTCTCAAATTATGATATTTTTAATTAACGTGTGCATAAATAAAAATTGTTTACCATTTTTTGCCCTTTCGTTCAATTAATTTCGAATTTCAAAAAATACCATTAATACATTTAACAATTTATTAATATAGCAGATGATAATTCTTGGAATTCATATTTCTATTAAGTTCTCCCTTTCTTACATTTCATGGAAATATTTAAAGATTATTGGATGATTTGATTTTCTCAAAAGGTTATATCTGCGTAATACCAACCTATATTAAATCGATACAATATATGGCTAAGTTCTAATTGTAACAGTATTTTGTTTAAAAAGCTCAAACAGATGATACG
>CAZDRA010000034.1:0-44402 GCA_964507705.1 uncultured Roseivirgaceae bacterium
ACTAGAAAAATATAACGGAATTAATATTGAATTTATATAAAAAAATGAATGCCAGTAGAGAACAATTTGTATAATGCATAGCCTCCTTCCGTCAGGTACGCCACCATTGCTCAATGTTGTCAGATATTTAACGCTAATAATTTATTGCGTTTAAAGTTGCTTTTTCAATGAGTGAAGAACCATTTAATTTCTAATTTTATAGATAAAACATAATCCCTATGTCAGCTAAATTTTCCGAAATAAGAAGAGTCACCACCCATCAGCTACAGGCAATGAAAAAGGCAGGGGAAAAAATCTCCATGCTCACCGCTTATGATTATTCGATGGCGAAAATTATTGATGCGGCAGGAATTGATGTCATTTTGGTTGGAGATTCCGCTTCTAATGTTATTGCCGGAAACGAGACAACCTTGCCGATAACTCTGGACCACATGATATACCATGCAACCTCAGTGGTAAAGGCAGCAAAAAGAGCGTTAATTGTGGTTGACATTCCTTTTGGTTCTTACCAGGGCAATTCTCAGGAAGCCCTACGATCATCCATCAGAATCATGAAAGAATCCGGAGCACACTCCGTAAAAATGGAGGGAGGGATGGAAATTAAAGAATCAATTGACCGTGTGCTGAGCGCAGGCGTTCCGGTAATGGGCCATTTGGGGCTTACACCCCAGTCTATCTATAAATTCGGGACATACACAGTTCGTGCTAAAGAACAAGTTGAAGCAGACAAATTGATCGAAGATGCTATTGCCCTGGAAGAAAGTGGATGTTTTGCGTTGGTAGTTGAAAAAGTCCCTGCATCACTCACTAAAAAAGTTTCAGAAAAACTTAACATCCCCATTATCGGTATTGGAGCCGGCAACTATGCCGACGGACAAGTATTGGTAATGCACGACATGCTGGGGATTAATAATGAATTTAATCCAAGATTTCTACGACGATATGCAGACCTCCATTCTTCTATCACCAATGCGGTTGAGGGATATGTTTCCGATGTTAAATCAGGGAGCTTTCCCAATGAAAATGAGAGTTATTAACTTTCTTCATCTAAATTGAAAAAAATACTTTTTATTGTTCCCTATCCTATTGGTGTTGCGCCCTCTCAAAGATTTCGATTTGAGCAATATTTTGATTTATTGAAAAGCAATGGCTACCAGTATGAAATATCATCATTTTGGTCTGAAAAGGGATGGCATTTGTTATACAGTCAAAAAAATGTAATGCGTAAAGTATTGGCTTTTCTTATTGGCTTTTTTAAACGTTTTACTTTAATTTTTAGAGTCAGGAACTACGATATGGTTTTTATTCACAGGGAGGCCTTGCCTTTGGGTCCGCCGGTCATAGAATATATCATATCTAAAATATTGAGAAAAAAAATCATCTATGACTATGATGATGCGATTTGGTTGCAAAACACATCTGATCAAAATAAGCTTGTGGGAAAGATGAAGTACCATCAAAAAGTAAAGTCGATTTGCAAGTGGAGTTGGAAAGTAAGCTGCGGCAATGAATTTTTGGCAAATTTTGCAAAAAAATACAATAACCAGGTATTTGTAAACCCAACTACCATTGATGGATCTTATCACCTACCTTTTGATAAAAAAGTCTTAAATAACCCAGTAACTATTGGCTGGACCGGATCGCATTCTACTACGAAATATTTAAATTCTCTGCTTCCTATATTTAGGAAATTGAAAGAAAAGTACTCGATAAAAATTATCGTCATTTCCGATCAAAAGCCAATATGGGATTTTGACGATTACGAATTTATAAAATGGAACAAGGATAAAGAAATTGAGCAACTGGGAAAAATGGATATTGGCATCATGCCTCTTGATGATAATATTTGGGAAAAGGGTAAGTGCGGGTTTAAAGCACTTCAATACATGGCTATGGAAATACCTGCCATCGTTTCAAATGTCGGATTCAATAAGACCATCATTAACCATGGGATAGATGGTTATAAGTGCGACAACCTTCATGAATGGGAAAATTGCCTGAATGATTTGATACAATCGGAAACATTAAGAAATGCCATAGGAAAACAGGGTCGTAAGAAAGTTATGAGCGATTATTCTGTTTTATCCAATACCAAGCTTTTTCTTTCTCTTTTTGAATAATATAAAAGGACAATCAGCCCCGACACAAAAAATGGATAAAGTGGAATCTTGTAGCGAACAAGCGAGCCAAAATTGTAAGTAGAAACTCCAACTGCAAAGGCAAATGCAATAGAGAAAAGAAAGCAAAACATCAAAATTGGCTTCGATGAAGTGAGTCTGAAGGAATTTATTGGCCCTACTTTGAAAAGTACATAAAAAGATAAAATAAATAAAACAAGTGATTCTAAGGCCGAAAGCAGCATGACAATATTTTTCACTTCCCACAAATAGGGTCTGTATAAACTTACCCACACTGCCATTGGAAATTTACTAATCATACCCACCAGGCTATAATCAAAATCTCCCAGAGTATAAGCAGACCCACCTTGCTTTTCACTCACATAGTGAATCCATTCGGCAGTAACTTTTGCCGTATTGGCCAGGTTTTCAACATCATACCTTGGGTCATCCTCACCTACTTTCAATATGGCGTAATATCCGATAACTGCTGAAAGCCCAATAAATATTGGAGCTATTAATACTCTGATGAGTACATTTTTTATTTTACTGATTCTTGATAGAAAAATCCATAAAATTGATGCCGGTAAGAAGCAAAGTAAAATATAGATCTTAACTGTATAAAGTGTATAAAAAGACAACAGCAGGATAATTGAAGATATTACTATCTTCTTTTTTATTATAAAAATGTAATAAATACAAAACGTTGCCCATCCCAATGCCCCCAAAGTTATGGTGTCTTTTAGTATCCCCGACCCCCAAAAAAATACTGAAGGAACAAAAAGTATTGCCACCGCCAGCCCTAAATGTTGACTTGGATACATACGATAAAATACATGGTACAATGCCCATAATCCACTAAAACTTATCAGAGCAAAAAGAGATGCAGTAGCCGAATAAGTGTGAAACGTAATGATGTCTAAAACTCCAGCAGCCCTTACAACAAAGTAGGAAGGTAAATCTCCATAAGTATAAATTTTAGAGGCATATTGAAATACATCACCAGAATACTCTTTACCTGCAAATATGAGCTTGAAAGCTAATGCGGGGCTATCCTTGAAAGCTTCCCATATATATTTACTGCCATAAGTAAAGTATGTAAATGTGTCACCTCCATTGTAGTAAAACTGGTAAACGAGTCCAACAAAAATTGCGCCTGCTATCTTGACGGTAAGCGCAGGGAAAAAGTACTTTTTGTTTTGATTGTCAGTTACAAATGGTCTGATAAATCCTGCAAGGGCATATATAAAAACAAGTAAAATGGGGGTGACAAATAAGTCCTTAATCTCCATCTTTCTTAAGCAATTTCAAATGAACCTTCGCCGCCTTATTGGCCTTATTTTTTCTGTTCGAATTTTTTCTTACTGTCCTCAGGCATTTTATGGCTTCTTCTTTGTTACCTCTTCTATCATAAATTCTGGCCATACCCAGGAGTGCATAGAGGTAATAGCCAGATTCAGTGGCTTTTATCAATTCGGCGAATTTTACAGTTCTTTGGTAATAGTGAAATGCTTTATTAGGATCAAGATTTGACTCCCAAATTTTAGCGAGGTAAAAGCAAGCATACCTCCCGCTTATGGCCTCGTAGCCTACATATCCGCTATCGATTTTTATCAAAAGGTCTTCAGCCAAAATTTTAGCTTTCGCCAGCCGCCCGGTTTGAAACAAAAGCCGGGTATAATATCTATGAAAAAAGGCATTGTCGGGATATGATTTGTGGAGATATTCGGCTTCATGAAGTGCACCTTTTGCATCATTTTCCTCAGTAAATAATATTCGCATTAGCCAATATTGTGCTTCTGTTCTGGTATAAAAAGCATTGTGGGCTACCTCCCTTAACTGCTCAAGCCCAACGTCCTTATCTCCTTTTTCAAACATGATCAAAAAAGGGCGCAATTGCGGATAATTCTCCGGAATCCACACAGAAAAATAATTGTAAAGCCCATCGCCAAATAATAATTCCGGACTCAGCTCTTCTTTGCCCCGGCTGTCTTCCAGATAATTTAGCGCTTTATTAGTATGACCTGCAGATTTAAGCCACTTGCCCCGATCGGCATATAATCTTGCTTTAAACCCATAAGAAGCTGCTAAAAAGAATGCACCCTCTATTTTCAAGGCATCCACTTCATAAAGTTTTTTAGCCTTCATGATGGCAGTATCCATATACGCCAAAAATTGCTCATCATAAGTTTCAATATCCGAATTGGGCATAATTTTCCACCATTCATTCATGCCCAATAAAAAATACGGCAGAGGGTGTTCTCCGTATTTATACTTTAGCCATAAAAATTGACGTTTAGCCTTTCGGAATTTGAAATTATACATATCATTCAAAGCCTGAGTAGCTTCTATCTGAACAATCATATCAGCTATGAGCAAAGAATCTTTACCGTCAGAGGAGTAACTTTTTGAAGGATTTAAATAAATGAACAATGTGGCGAAACAGATAATTATAGGCCACTTGCAATTTACATTCATGCTGTTCAATATATGATAATTTTTATTTAGCTATAATAACTAAAAAAGTCTGTTAATTTCGCAGTTGTCAGGATGATTTTCAATTGGAATCCCCAATAATCTAAATTATAATTAACTAAAACGGATTTTATTATTAAAAATTTGAATTTAGGGGATCTCTATTAACTCATTCTCTTTGTTTTTTGAAAGAAATGAATTAATAGAGGTCACCTATAATATATTTACTAATTTCGCCGGTTAATCAGTGAGTAATGGAAAATTATAAAAAAGTAAACAACATAACAGGATGGGCAATTTTTTCCATCTCAACCATCGTTTTTTGGCTTACCGTAGAACCTACAGCCAGCTATTGGGATTGTGGAGAATTTATCGCAGTATCATATAAATTGGAAGTTCCCCATCCTCCCGGAGCTCCACTATTTTTGCTTATTGGCAGAATGTTTTCATTCTTAGCCATGGGTGATGTCACGCAAGTAGCCTATTGGATTAATATGATAAGTGTGTTGGCGAGCGGATTTACGATTCTGTTTTTATATTGGTCACTCACACTACTTGGTAGAAAAATTTTCAACGTCGAAAAAGGAAAAGAAACATTGGGCCAGGTAGTGCTTTTAATGGGAGGAGCTGCAATAGGGGCATTGTCATATACATTTACAGATTCATTTTGGTTTTCTGCTGAAGAGGCAGAAGTGTACGCTATGTCATCGTTTTTTACAGCTTTTATCTTTTGGACAATATTGAAATGGGAAGTTATCGAAGATGAAAGTCTGGCAAATAAATGGCTCATATTACTAAGTTACATGATCGGACTATCCATTGGTGTCCACCTACTAAATCTTGTTGCCCTGCCTGCGTTGGGTTTAATTTATTATTTCAAAAAATATAAAGCTACGAGAAATGGAATTATAGCTTCTTTACTGGTTTCCGGATTAATAGTGATTATGATAAACAACATCATCATTCCAGGATTCCCATCAATTGCCGGTTCCTTTGAAATTTTCTTTGTCAACAACATTGGCCTCCCATTTGGATCGGGAGTAATTGTATTTGTGTTACTGGTAGTCGGAGCGTTGGTTTATGGAATTTACTATTCTTATGTCAAAGAAAAAGTGCTATTAAATACAGCCCTGCTAAGCTTGGCCTTCGTTCTTATCGGATATTCATCCTACACATCTATAGTGATTCGCTCAAATTATAATCCGCCAATAGACGAAAATAACCCAGAAAATATCATGTCTTTTGTTTCCTATTTGAAAAGAGAGCAATACGGGTCCAGGCCATTGCTTCACGGGCAATATTTTGATGCAAAGGTTGTAGATCAAGTTCAGGGAGCCAAGGTTTACATTAAAGGCAAGAAAAAATATGAAGTTTCAGATCGCAAAATAGTTTATACATACGACCCAAAAAGAAGCACAATATTACCAAGAGCCTATAGCTCTGATGCAAGGCATATAAAACTCTATCGAGAATATATGGGGCTCAAAGATAATGAACAGCCCAACTTTGTTGACAACATGAAATTCATGTTTACCTATCAATTTGGGCATATGTACATGAGATATTTTTTATGGAATTTTGCCGGAAGAGAAAGTGATATCCAACATGCAGGTTGGTTGGCTCCTTGGGATGCTTTAAAAGATATTCCTGAAGAATATGCCAATAATAAGGCACGTAATAATTTTTTTATGCTGCCATTTCTTCTTGGGATATTAGGCATGTTCTTTCATTATGCTAAAAAGCCCAAAGATTTTTATGTGCTGGTATTGCTATTTTTTCTTACCGGCCTCGCACTGGTGCTTTACCTCAATTCACCCCCTGTTGAGCCAAGAGAAAGAGACTACATATATGCCGGGTCTTTTTATGTTTTTGCTTTCTGGATTGGAATAGGGGCCATGGCTCTTGGAAAATGGTTATCTGAAAAGATGGGCAATAATGTAAAAGGAGCTGCCATTGCCACAGCCATTTGTTTGATTGTACCGGGGATTTTGGCAATCGAAGGTTGGGATGATCACGATAGATCCAATAGATATTTTTCGGTTGACTCAGCGCGAAATTTTCTGGCTTCATGCGAGCCAAATGCGATCCTATTTACCGGTGGAGATAACGATACTTTTCCTCTTTGGTACATTCAGGAGGTCGAAGGATACCGAACTGACGTGAGGGTGATCGTATTGAGCTATTTCAATACAGATTGGTATATAGATCAAATGACCAGGAAAGCATATGAATCGGAGGCGCTTCCATTTTCATTGACTGCTAAGCAGTATCGGCAAGGAGGACCAAATGATTATTTACCTTATCGGGAAAACGCAAGTGTCAAAGGAGCGGCAATAAACCTGAATCAATATTTGAAATTGATCAGGGACGAGCATCCGGCTTTAACCATACCAACCAAATTTGGGAAGTACAATTCGGTACCTTCCAAATCATTGTTTTTGGATATTGATACTACTGATATAAAAAGTAGAAATATCATTCCTGAAGATAAAGCCCCATACCTCACCGACAAAATGATTTTTAACTTGAAAAAAGGTGGGTTGGAAAAAAACACATTGATGATTTTAGATCTTATCGCCAATAACAATTGGGAAAGACCAATTTATTTTAACAATACTTCTTTGCAGGGTATTAGTGTTAATTTAAATGACTATGTAGTTCAGGAGGGAAATGCTTATAGACTGTTGCCCGTTAAAAATCCAAATCCCCGAGTTGAATTTGTCAACACAGATATTATGTATGAAAATGTGATGAACGAATTTAGGTATCGCGGCTTAAATGACCCTAAGGTTTACAATTCTATCGATCATAGAAATTTTGCCTTAAATCATCGATCTACTTTCAACAGCCTGGCCAATGCACTCATTCGAGAAGGGAAAATAGAGAAAGCCAAAGAAGTTATTTATAAATCATTAGAGGCCATTCCGGATATTTCTATTTACTATGACTACACATCTTCGCAAACTGTAAAACTACTTTATAGAGTTGGTGAAAAAGAAAAGGCAAAAGAAATTGCTATGTTGCTTGGCGAGCGTGCCAATGATGCATTGGCATATTTTGAAAAATATAATATCTCACCCGGCAAGGAAGCTAAAAAAAATATAATGATTCTCAACGATTTGGTAAATACCATGAAAGCCGAGAATGAGAATGAACTGGCCAAGAAATTTGAAGAATATTTCAGGCTTCATTATTCAAAAGTAAATTCTTAAGATAATCATTGTCAGTTTGACTGAGAATCTTAATTAAAATACAATAATAAAAAAGGCGAGATCTACTCGCCTTTTTTATTATCCCAATATCAATACTTTTCGCTTTTCAAATACGCAATAACTAATTTGCAATAAAAGCATATGAAATAGTCTTTGCCCGAGTTTTTTACTGAGACTCAACGGGACATGATCATAGCCTACAAATAGATATGTTTCTGCAAAAAGTAAACAGATGAAAAAAATTATCATAATAACTTGCATCACTTGTATATCAGTGTCTGCCATTGCGCAGGATTTCGGATTGTCATTTTCATATTTCATTCCTAAAAATGGATACTTCTCCGTACCAGTTACGCCATTTTCCATTCGCGGAGTAGGGTTTGATCTCAACAGGTATTTTGCAATCGAGAGTGGATTCTCCCTTTACAGAATTTCCGGCATGGGCGTGAAAGGACTTCCATACGAATCAAAAAGCCCACTGGTTGGTCCGTTCTTCTCCTTGATGGTTCCCTTGGAAGCTGTGGTTACTTTTGACTTTGGTAGCTCGGCAATCAAGTTAAAAGGTGGTGGATTTCTGTTTTATAATTTCGACACAAAAATCAATGAAGGCAATCTGGATCGAGAGTTGAAAGAATACCTGGGTTGGGAGGTATTAAATTCAGATTTTTCTGTAAATAATAACATTGGGTATGGCTATCATTTCGGAGCAGAGTTTATATTTTATTTTTCTAAAAAATTTGGTATAAGCTTCGAGGCCTATTATTTATCAGGTTCATCTCCTCTGGATATGAAAGGTACTTATAGAGGAATTCCAGTAGATGGGGATTTGATAGTTGAAGAATCAGCAGATTTCAGGGATGCTCAATTAGATTTTACAGGATATGAACTTTCTATTGGAGTGTTGTTTTCGCCGTAAAAAAAACAAGTATCGACATTCAGTAAATTAACCGGATGGCGATACTTGTCTTTGAACAGACACTAAGTCTATTTGTTAAAGCTGTAACTCGTTGAATGCTTTATAGAAAAAATGTGACACCAATGGATGCGCCAGATAATGCAATTCCTCCACCTGCTTCAGCATTCAAGGCAATTTTTTCATTAAGGAAATAACGAGCACCAACATGTACCCCTACATGTACTTCATTTGATACACTGATATTATCCACACTATTACTTCTAATAAAATAACCGATTGACGCACCAGCATAGAAATCCCATTCATCAGGAGCGTTTAACAAATCATTAAAGTGATAGTTTCCTCTTCCAACAATGCCAAATGTATTTGTTCTGTAACTAGATGAGGCTAAAATAACACTATTACCCTGAGATTGAAATGAAAGCCCTCCACCAACTGTTATATTATCAGCGACGGGCATTTCAAATCTGACATATATTGGTATTCCCCAGCCAGAAACTCCTAAACCTACGGATAGCATTTTTACTTCCTCAGTATAGGGATTAAATTGAGCAAGGCTTTTAGTTGAGTACAGTGTAAATGAAAAAAGGATTAGTGATAAAATGATTAATTTGTTTTTCATGTTAGTAAAGTTTTAGTTATAAAAATTTAGAATATTTCCTTACAATAAGAATTCACTTATGTTGAATTAGTTGAGTTCAAATAAATTTAAACTGTCAATTTATAATTTACAAATAAAACACAAATTATGACAATAATTATATTGAAAAGTAACATTTATCTTAGGTCAAAACTTATTTGCTCAAATGTACTATGTGTTGATTTAACTGTCCTTTTTTCCTTTGGTATTATTAATAATTTTAGTTACCAATGAGGATGTCAATTCTAATAGAAAAATATATTAAGAGCTTATTAGGGAATCAAATATCTTATCTTTAAGCTATCTGTGGATTTTGTACAATAGGGTCAGTTTTTTTTAAGTAATGCTATTTGTATCCGTATAGCTTTTTCATTTTTTTGATACTCAATTCCTCCACTTCCATAGTTAGAAAAATATCTTCTTTTGGCTTGTCCATGCTTGCAGTTTCTACGGCAGCGATTTTATCTACTACATCCAAGCCTTCAACTACACGTCCAAAAACTGTATAGGCATCATCGAGATGAGGAGTACCTCCAATGGTGGTGTAAGCTTTTAATCGGTCGGCAGGGAAGTCCAATTCAAAAGTGGTATTAAATTTTTCTTCTAACACAGGCCTCATATCCTGCATTTTTTTAGCATAGGCTTCCTGGCCTTCTTCATAATAAATCTTCGTCAATTCTTCTTGCAAGTCGGCATATTCAGGCAGCTCCATCAATTGCTTCAGATATTTACTTATTTTTTGCATATCTGTGGTTAATTCTTCTTTGTCGTAAACCATGCCCTGCACAATATACCATTGGACTCCACTGGATTTTGAGGGGTTTATATTGTCTCCTTGTCTCGCTGCCGCCAGAGCACCTTTATGATGAAATAGCGTGTCGATAAATTCTGCGGGAATTGTAGTATTTGATTTGTTTCTATTTCCTTTTTTAGCATTCACATCACCACCCTGAATCATAAAATCTTTAATGACCCTGTGAAATAATGTACTATCATATTCCCCACTGCTGGCAAGTTTCAAAAAACTTTCCTTATGTTTTGGCGTCTGGTCATATAGTATAACCTTGATATCTCCATAACTGGTTTTGATGGTCACGAGATAATCTTTTTTCTTGGCACATGCTGATATGGTCAATACTAATCCAATAATGGCAATAACAATATTTTTCATAATTTATCTGTTTAATTCTTTATTGATTTTTTCTAAAATTGCGGCTCCGCCATCATTCAATATTTCTTCACCCAATTTTTTACCCAACAATTCAGGTTCATTCATATCTCCTTGAGCTGTTTTTTTTACAAATTCTTGCCCATCCAAACTGAATATTCCTGCTTGTAAAAATATTTTATTATCAATGAACTGGGCATTGGCGAAGGCTGGAATGCTGCAACCTCCTTCTAATTTATTTAAGAATGCCCTTTCGGTTTTCAATAATTTTTCAGCTTCAGTATTATTTATGACTTCCCGAATTTTCCGTTTTTTTTCTTCTGGTAATTGTGTAGATATTTCTACCGCCAAACTTCCCTGCCCGACAGCAGGTGTGAAAATATCCAGTGATAGTTCCTGATTAATCAGATCGTGATATCCCATTCTGGCAACACCTGCATAGGCAAGCAAAAGAGCATCGCAATGCCCAGTTTTCATTTTTTTTATTCTGGTCTGGAGATTTCCACGAGTTTCTACAGTTTTTATATTTGGGAAGTAATGAGCCAGCGTGGCTGTGCGACGCGTCGATGAAGTGCCGATCGTAAAGGAGACATTTTTGTCATCTAATCTCAATGATTTGTTGTGGCTGATCAATACATCATTTTCTTTTTCTCTGGAAGAAAAGGCAAGTATTTCAAATTGTTCAGGTAACTCACTTGGCAGGTCTTTGGCACTATGAATGGCAATATCGATTTCTCCATTTTCAAGCATGTTTTCCAGTTCTTCTGTAAACACACCTTTGCTGCCAATTTTTGCAATAGAAATATCGAGAATTTTATCACCTTTTGTTTCTACTGGTGTAATCTGTACATGCATTCCATGCTTTGACAATTCGTCTTTCACATGATTGGCCTGCCACATGGCCAACTTGCTTTTTCTTGTACCAATTTTAATGATCATGTATGCGAGTATTAAAATGCAAAAATAGTAATTCTAACTTCTAAAAGTGGATGTGATAAGTAGAGACGTGTCTAAAAAAATTATTTTGGCATTTCCATTTCGTTCTAAATGATAGAGTGCGGTATTCAAATTATTATATAACTTTTCTATCTTATTAAGACTTAGTGTTTTCGAAAATTTTGAAACAA
This sequence comes from uncultured Roseivirgaceae bacterium, assembly GCA_964507705.1. Taxonomy (GTDB): domain Bacteria; phylum Bacteroidota; class Bacteroidia; order Cytophagales; family Cyclobacteriaceae; genus JAAUQL01. The sequence goes on from CAZDRA010000034.1 coordinate 11,656, forward strand.
ATAAACTCTCAGATTCAGTTAAAGTCACAGCCTCTGCTGCATCATTTTGCATCAGGAGCGACTCCCTCAAAATGGTAAGTCCATATTGAAAAAGCCCTTTTTGATTTATTTTATTTGACTTGCTAAAATTCTCGGCCCATTCGACCATCTTCGTTTGATTATTGGAAAAACATAGCCTCATCCATTCCTGAAATAATTGATGTGAATCATCCTCAACTTCATCTATTAGTTTTATTGCATGGTTCATATCTCCGGAAGAAATATTTGCTATTTGCATGGCTCTATCAGAAGTAAGCCCGTGCTTCTCAACAAGATAGTTTGATATCTCCCCTTTGTTGAATGGCCTGATTTTCAATAGTTGTACCCGCGACAATATCGTACCGATAATCTGTTCGTGATCGTATGTGACCAATAGAAACACTGTCTTTTCAGGAGGTTCTTCCAGTAATTTCAATAAGGCATTTGCCGCCGTAGGATGTAGATATTCGGCAAGCCAAATAATCATAATTTTGTACTCACCCTCAAATGCTTTCAAAGATAATTTTTTGATAATATTTCGACTTTCTTCTTTAGAAATATTCAATTGTTTGTTTTCTCCACCAAACTCCAAAGACCATTCGTATGGTCCGCCATATGGGCTTTGATGAATAAATGTTCTCCATTCCTTGATGAAACTATCGCTGACTACATCTTTACCGGTCTTGTTTTTTGCAGAGCTTACCGGAAAAACAAAATGTAAATCGGGGTGAATTGATTTTTGGATTTTTTGGCATGATGCACATTCGCCACAAGCATCAACATCAATTCTATTTGTACAATTGAGTAGTGCAGCATACGCTAAGGCCAATGACAGATTTGCACTTCCCTGAGGTCCGGAAAATAGTTGTGCATGGGCAATTTTTCTGCTTTCAATTGTTCGTAATAGTTTTTCTTTTACGCTTTGAAGTCCAGGAATATTTAATAAAGTCATAATTATTAGTGCCTACCTTGGTCTGTACTTTTCTGTTGCTTCAAAGATATGTTTTAGAATATCCACATCCACTTTTAATAAATCTTTTTTACGCCGCTCAAACACCTTTGGTATCACTTGCATGGCATTGGAAAATGGATAGGTCTTAAACCCTCCAGCTCCTCCCCAGGAAAACGATGGTATAAATGTACGTGGAAATCCTGCTCCAAAAATGTTAGCGCTCACGCCAACCACCGTACCCGTATTGAACATGGTATTGATACCGCACTTTGAATGATCTCCCATCATCAAGCCACAAAATTGCCTGTTTGTGTTAACAAATTTTTCCGCTCCATAATTCCATATTCGCACATTTTTGTAGTCGTTTTTTAAATTGGAAGCATTGGTATTTGCACCCAAATTGCACCATTCGCCAATCACAGCATTTCCCAAAAAACCATCATGTGCCTTGCTGCTGTTGCCAAAAAACACAGTATTGCTAATTTCCCCACCTACCTTGCAATGTGGCCCAATAGTAGTATCTCCAACTATTCGCGTTCCCATTTTTAGCGTAGCACTTTCACCAATAGATGATGCTCCTCTAATTATTGAGCGCTCTCCGATTTCGGAGTTGGCTCCGATATATATTGGACCTTTTTCAGCATTAAGGATTGCCGATTTGATATTTACATTTTCTTCAATGAATATATCTTTTCTATTGTAGCAAATGGTATGTGGGTCTTCAATCTTATGGCTTGTTCTTCCTTTGGTTAAAAGAATGAAATCACTCCGATTCACATGCCCGTTATTAATGAAAATATCACAAACATTTTTTATACTTATGATATTTTTGTTAAATGACACTACCTTCTTTTTATCCAAAAAATTGATAGTACTTAGCTCATCAATTGAATTGATACTTCCGTAAAAGGCAATAACGAGATCGTCATTTATTAGGCATTGGTTTTTTTTGAGAGACTGAATTGCCTGTATCAATTCATCATTGGGTAATATGCATCCATTGAGATACAAATTTTCTGATGATATTTGAGTTTGGTATTTGTGCGAAAGGTAGTCGTCTGATAAGAATGAATAATCTGCAGGGAACCACTTTTCCCACTTTTCTTTGATAGTAAGTGTGCCAACTCTTATTTCGGAAATTGGTCTTGTAAAAGTAAAAGGAAGTAAATTTGATTTGGTGAGAGGTAGGTCAAAAAGAATAATATTCATTTCATAAAAATAAAAAAGTCTCCATTACTTATAAAAACAATGGAGACCAATTACGAAATAAAATATTATTTTTTACTTCTGTATCTTCTGTTAAATTTCTCTACTCTACCTGCAGTATCTACAAATATTTTCTTGCCGGTATAGAATGGGTGAGAAGCTGAACTAACTTCGATTTTTATCAGTGGATATTCGTTACCATCTTCCCACTTGATTTTTTCTGTAGAGGTCATTGTTGATTTTGTCAAGAATTTAGCATCACTCTGTGTGTCGTGAAATACTACCTCTGAATACTTTGGATGAATGTCCTTTCTCATTTTCTTATAATTCACTTTTGTTAAAAGGGATGCAAATGTAAGAAAATACTATTTGATCTGCAAGACTTCTATGTGTAATTTGAAATGTTTAACATGAACAGTGCCTCCAAGTCGAAATACCTGAATTTATCCATCAAAGAAATATACCTTAAAATATATTTATATTTGCTAAAGCGGTTTTACGATTATATTAGTAGATAATAAATTGATACATTTGAAGACTAAAATTAATTGGCATGGATAAATTTTCTTATATCTCCAACGCAGATGTGAGCTTCATTGATGACTTATATCAGAAATATAAATCCGATCCCGATGCTGTAGATGTGAGCTGGAAGCGGTTTTTCGAGGGGTTTGAGTTTTCTCAGAAAAATGTTGCGCTGAAAGAAAATGATAATAAATTTCAAGACACTGAAGGAATATCATTGAAAGAACTTGGTGTTAGAAATTTAATCCATTCTTACAGAAGCATAGGACATCTCAAGTCAGACACCAACCCTGTTCGCCAAAGGAGAAAGCATAAGGTACTACTGGAATTGACAGATTTCGGGCTTTCAAATGACGACCTTAATGTAGAATATGAATTTGAGGTTGGTCATTCGATGGGTCTCGGAAAAGCAAAACTCAAAGATATATTTGAAGCATTAAAAAAGATTTACCTTGGTCCGATTGGTTTTGAATATATGCACATAAGAAACCATGAAATTATTGATTGGTTTAAAGATAAAGCGGAAAGTAAATTTCTTCATTTCAATCCTGATAATGAAGAAAAGAGACGTATCCTCACCAAGCTTAATGAAGCAGTTGTTTTTGAAAACTTCCTGCACACAAAATACATTGGTCAAAAAAGATTTTCTCTGGAAGGGGGAGAAAATACAATTCCTGCCTTAGACAAAATAATTAGGAATGCCATAGCTAGCGATATCGAAGAAGTAGTAATTGGCATGGCGCATCGTGGGCGATTAAATGTATTGGCCAATATTATGCAGAAGACCTACGAAGAAATTTTTAGCGAGTTTGAAGGCAATGCAGTTCCTGATATGACCATGGGCTATGGCGATGTGAAATATCATCTGGGCTATTCCAGTAAGTATAAAGATGATGATGGAAAAGAGATTTATCTAAAACTTGCTCCAAACCCATCTCATCTTGAAGCAGTTGATCCGGTAGTGCTTGGCTATACCAGAGCGCAGATTGACGACGAATACAAGGGTGATCTTAAAAAAGCACTGCCAATACTTATTCATGGCGATGCTGCCATAGCAGGGCAGGGAATTGTTTATGAGATTACGCAAATGGGCAATTTGCCTGGCTACACAACAGGAGGAACGATTCATTTTGTAATCAATAATCAAGTGGGTTTCACCACTGACTATGATGATGCCAGATCAAGTATTTACTGCACAGATATTGGAAAAATTGTTGATGCGCCGATTCTCCATGTAAATGGAGATGATGCTGAAGCTGTAAATTTTTGCGCACAGTTGGCCGTGGAATATCGGCAAAAGTTTGGCAAAGATATTTTTATCGATTTATTGTGCTATCGAAGGCATGGGCATAATGAGAGCGATGAACCAAAATTTACTCAGCCAAAGCTCTATAATGTAATTGCAAAGCACCCCAACCCAAGGGAAGTATATTCAAAACGATTGGTAGAAAAAGGTGATGCAGATGCTGAAATGGCCAAACGAATGGACAAGGAGTTTAGAGGTCTTCTTCAGGATCGACTAAATTTAGTGAAGCAAAAACCACTGCCATATCAAGCACAAAAAATGGAGACGGAATGGGAACAATTAACCCCCTCTGTTCCTTCTGATTTTGACAAATCTCCTGAGACCTCAATTTCAATAGATAATCTCGAAAAGGTAGGAAAAGCACTGACCACTTTGCCGAAAGGATTTAAACCGATCAAGCAGATCGAAAAACTGATAAAGGAACGTAAAGCTAATTTCTTTGAAAAAAAGATGCTTAGCTGGGCTGATGCTGAATTATTGGCGTACGGTTCGTTGCTGATCGAAAATAAAATTGTGCGCATGTCTGGCCAGGATGTAAAAAGAGGAACTTTCTCTCACCGACATTCCATGGTTTTTGATGCCGAAACAAATCAACCGTATGGCTTTCTAAGCAACATCGAAAAAGGCCAGCAAGAATTTAAAATATATAATTCTTTATTATCGGAATTTGGCGTACTGGGTTTTGAGTATGGTTATGCTATGGCAACTCCCATGGCACTGGTGATATGGGAAGCACAATTCGGCGATTTTGTCAATGGCGCACAGGTAATGATAGATCAATTTATTGCAAGTGCAGGAACCAAATGGCAAAGAATGAATGGAATTGTGATGCTTTTGCCACATGGGTATGAAGGCCAGGGGCCCGATCATTCGAGTGCGCGACCAGAGCGCTTTCTGGAGTTGGCAGCTGACTATAATATTGTAGTAGCCAACATGACAACTCCTGCCAACTTTTTTCATTTGTTGAGGCGGCAATTGGCCTGGAATTTCAGAAAACCCTGTATTGTGATGTCTCCAAAATCTTTACTTCGACATCCGGAAATGATTTCTCCAGTAGAGGATTTTATCCAGGGAAGATTTAAAGAAATAATTGATGATGACTATGCCGATCCAAAAAAAGTAAAGAAATTACTGCTGTGCACCGGAAAGATTTATTTTGATCTGCTTCATGAGCAAAGAAAATCCAAGAGAACAGATGTCGCTATTATAAGAATAGAACAATTATTTCCATTCTCTTTTAACCAAATGATTGAAATAAGAAGAAGGTACAAAAGAAACGCAAAAGTCTTATGGGTTCAGGAAGAACCGGAAAACATGGGCGCTTGGACATATATCTTAAGAAAGTACCATCAGAAAATTGATGGGGGAATATTCAGGGCTGCCAGCGCATCACCCGCAACAGGATTCAGCAAAATCCATCATGAAGAACAACAAGAAATTGTAAACAAGGCATTTAAGGATTAAATAAAAAAGATAATGAGCTTTGAAATAAAAATACCGAGTGTAGGTGAATCCATTTCGGAAGTCACCATTGGGCAGTGGCTAGCCAAAGATGGAGATCATGTAGAGATGGATGACCCAATATGTGAATTGGAATCTGAGAAAGCAACATTTGAACTGAATGCTGAAGTTGCTGGTGTATTGAAGCAATCTGTAGATGAAGGGGCAACATTAAATATTGGCGATGTCGTTGGCACAATTGACGAAAATGCAAAAAGCACATCAACTCCAATTGAAAATGAGGTGGTTGAAAAAAATAAGGTTTCAGCAGATGTTGAAAGTGAAATTAAGCGCAGTGGCAAAACGCTGGAAATGGTCGTACCTACTGTTGGAGAATCTATTAATGAAGTTACCCTTGGCGCCTGGACAAAGGAGGAGGGTGATTTTGTAGAGATGGATGAGATCATTGCTGAAATAGAATCTGAGAAGGCCACATTCGAGTTGACTGCTGAAGCTCAAGGGTATTTATCAATAATTGCCAAAGAAGGTGAAACACTGGAGATTGGGGCATTAATATGTAAAATAGAGATAGCAGAAGGTGAAGTAAAAACCACAGTTGTAGAAAATAAGGCAGCATCTCCGGAGATAGCCAAATCTTCAGAAAATTATGCCACAGGCCATCCTTCACCGGCTGCAGGAAAAATTCTCACAGAAAAAGGAATCAGTCCGCAGCAGGTAAAAGGGTCTGGTGTTGATGGAAGAGTAACCAAGGAGGATGCGATGAAGGCTGAAAAACCTCAAGCAAAAGCTGAAATAGTCCCACCGGCAGCGGAGCCATCTTCAGCCGTTTCCATGGGTGGGCAAAGAGGTCAGCATCGAGAGAAAATGACCACTTTGAGGAAAACCATTTCCAAAAGACTGGTTTCTGTAAAGAATGAAACGGCCATGCTTACCACCTTCAATGAGGTAAATATGAAACCGATCATGGACATTCGCACGAAATATAAAGAACGGTTTAAAGAAAAATATGAGATAGGATTGGGCTTTATGTCATTTTTCACCAAGGCATGCTGTATGGCACTTCAGGAATGGCCTTCAGTAAATGCTCAAATCGACGAAAATGAAATTGTGTTCAGCAACTATTGCGATATTTCCATAGCGGTTTCTGCTCCAAAAGGATTGGTAGTGCCGGTTGTGAGAAATGCTGAATCTATGCGTTTTGAGCAAATTGAAAAGGAAATACTGCGTTTAGCACTTAAAGCCAGAGAGGGCAAATTGAGTATTGATGAAATGCAAGGTGGAACTTTTACCATCACCAATGGAGGTGTTTTTGGTTCTATGATGTCCACACCGATCATCAATGCTCCTCAGTCAGCAATTTTAGGAATGCACAATATTGTTCAGCGTCCGATTGCAGAAAATGGAGAAGTTGTCATTAGGCCAATGATGTACATAGCGCTTTCTTATGATCATAGAATAATAGACGGAAAGGAGTCAGTGAGTTTTCTGGTAAGGGTTAAAGAGTTGCTGGAAGATCCGACACGTTTGCTTTTGGGGGTGTAAGTTGGAGTATTAAGTATGGAGTACTTAGTATTTAGTATAGAGTACAAAGTATTAAGTACGAAGAATAAAATAACGATAAAGAGTAAATTGATGTTAAAATAAGTTTATTGACATGCATAGATTTAAAGAGCTTGAGGTTTGGAAAAGGTCTGTAAAGCTAGCGAAAACCATTTATCGTCTCACAAAGGGATTTCCTGATAGTGAGCGATTTGGATTAATAAGTCAATTAAATAGATGTTCTGTATCTATCCCTTCAAATATTGCTGAAGGAGCAGGAAGAAATACTCCTGGAGAATTCAAACAGTTTTTGGGTATTTCGACAGGATCATTGTACGAACTTGAAACTCAACTTATAATTTCAAATGAAATTGGTTTTGTATCAAAAGATGAGTTGAATCCCATTTTAATTGAAATTGACGAAATAAATAAAATGATAATAGGTTTGAAAAGATCTTTGTTTAAAAAGTAAAGAGCAATACTACTCTCTACTTTGTACTGAGTACTTAGTACTCTATACTAAATACTCCATACTCTCTACAAAATGAAATACGACGTAACAATAATTGGATCGGGACCCGGCGGATATGTGGCTGCAATCCGATGTGCGCAACTTGGCATGAAAACTGCCATTATCGAAAAATACAATACACTTGGTGGCACCTGCCTCAATGTTGGTTGTATTCCCTCCAAAGCTTTGCTGGATTCTTCAGAACATTTTTATAATGCAAAAAATCATTTCAAAGAGCATGGTATAGATCTTTCAAACCTGAAGGTCAATCTCAAGCAAATGATCAAGCGAAAAAGCGATGTTGTGAGTCAGACTGTAGGCGGCATTGATTATCTGATGAAGAAAAATAAGATAGATGTATTTCATGGCTTGGGATCATTTATAGATAGAAACACCATTTCTGTGGTAGGTGAAAAAGAAGAACAGAAAATAGAAACAGAAAAGGTAATTATCGCAACAGGATCGAAAGTGGCTAGTTTGCCATTTATAAAACTGGATAAAAAACGCATCATCACAAGTACGGAAGCGCTGGAATTGACAAAAGTGCCAAAGCATTTGATCGTGATAGGCGGAGGTGTTATTGGCGTGGAACTTGGTTCTGTTTATGCCAGACTTGGAGCAAAAGTTTCAGTTGTGGAATTTATGGACAACCTGGTTCCAACCATGGATAAAACCATGGGTAAGGAATTGCAGAAAGTGCTAAAGAAAAGCGGATTTGATTTTTATTTAAAACACAAAGTAACTGCAGTCGAAACAAAGGCGGCCAATGTGAAAGTAACTGCCGAAAACAGCAAAGGGGAAGTTGTCGAACTAGTTGGAGATTATTGTCTGGTTTCCATAGGAAGAAAACCAAATACTGATGGACTGGGATTAGAAAACGTTGGAATAAATACCAATAAGCAAGGCCAGATTGAGGTGGATGATCACCTCAAAACTGCCGCTGATAATATTTATGCGATCGGTGATGTGATAAAAGGCGCCATGCTTGCTCATAAAGCTGAAGAGGAAGGTATATTTGTTGCCGAGTCCATGGTAGGACAAAAGCCACATATCAATTATTTATTGATTCCCGGCGTGGTTTACACATGGCCGGAAGTGGCTGCCGTTGGTTACACCGAAGAGCAATTGAAAGAAAACGGCACACCCTACAAAACAGGTTCATTTCCGTTCAAGGCATCGGGTAGGGCCAGGGCAAGTATGGATACAGATGGGTTAATTAAAGTTTTGGCTCACAAGGAAACAGATGAAATATTAGGCGTTCACATGATTGGCCCTCGTGCTGCCGACATGATTGCCGAGGCGGTGGTAGCCATGGAATTTCGGGCTTCTTCTGAAGATATCTCGCGAATGTCACATGCCCACCCGACATTTACAGAAGCATTCAAGGAAGCTTGCTTGGCAGCTACCGACAATCGGGCTTTGCATATATAGATTTTGGCATTCAGTATTTTAACTCTTGGTTCGTGGAGACACGAAGCATTTTCATTTCCAGGTGTTGGTTAAGGTAAGTGAGGACACGAACCAAGGAGTAGTTGTGCAAATGACGATTGGAATCTCCTGAGGGATTCCCTTTTTTAGTCAAGCCAATTATTTTATATGTTAGTTTACATATCTTGTTGAAATAAGTTCTATTCCAATTAATTGACATATACGATATGATACCTCCAAAAATGATACTAAATTCCAGAAGAGACTTTATTAAAAACTCAAGTATAGCGTCATTAGGATTTCTTATTTCTCAATCTTGCCGGCAGGAACACAAATCTAAACCAACGATTCTCATTGTCTCGGGATGGCAAGATGTAAATATTGGTGACATTGCTCATACTCCAGGATTGCTTCATATCTTAGAAACATTTATTCCAGAGGCCAATATCATTCTTTGGAAAAAGAGTAAAAGTTCAAAGGTGGAATTTCTTATCTCCAAAAATTTCCCTAAAGTTAAAATCATTCATGGAGAAGTGGATGAGTTTTATGATGTGGACAATCAAGAGGTTTTGGATGCATTTAAAAAATCCGATCTTATGATTCATGGTTCAGGGCCATTTATTGTTGGAAAATCAAATTTAAAAGCGTGGAATAAATACAGCTCGAAGCCATTTGGAATATTTGGAACTACCATTCAGGATATTGATGATGACTTACATGAATTATTGAAGAAAGCTTCTTTTATTTTCACCAGAGAGACAAAATCTTTGGAAGTGCTGAAACAAAGAGGATTGTCGGGAGATTACATAGGTTTCGCACCTGATGCGACATTTTATTTAAACATCAAGAATGACTTATTGGCGCAATCATTTCTGCAACAAAATGAATTGAAGGAAAATGAATTTATCTGTGCAATTCCAAGATTGCGATATACACCATATCATAAATTCAGAAAAGTAGACTGGAGTGATCAACGAATTGAGATGGTTGAATCGACGAATGAAAAATACAAAGAAATTGATCATGCAAAATTGAGAGAAGCCATTGTCGCCTGGGTTAGAGAAACAGGAAAAAAGGTATTGATTTGCCCAGAAATGACCTACCAGGTTGATATCATGGATGAGCTGCTTATTGATCCACTGCCAAAGGACGTAAGGCCTTTTGTGGTCAAAAGAGGCTATTGGATGCCAGATGAAGCTGCATCTGTTTATCGAAGTGCTTTTGCAGTATTGAGTTTTGATTGTCACTCTCCGATTATAGCACTTGCAAATGGTACTCCTGCATTTTATCTTCGACAACCGGAAGACACCATAAAAGGTCAAATGTATTATGATTTGGGGTTAGAAGACTGGGTTTTTGAAATAGATGAAACAACGGGTGGACAGATCACAGATGAATTGAGAAAGGTTTGGCAAAATTACAGTAGATCTAAAGAAGTTGTTCAAAAATCCATAGAGAATGTAAATCAGATTTATCAAAAAAATTGCTTACTAATAAATAATGTCAGAAGTCAGAAGTCAGAAGTCAGAAGACCGAAGTGAAAAAGTGTAAAGTAGGTTTAAGAAATGCGATAAATTGTTTTTTTCAACAAGTCTCTTCTTCCCTGCCTTTACTTGCAGGTTTGTAGTAGAACTTTTTATTTAAGCTATAGTTTAAAGACCATGGTTCGTTATAAAACTTTAACAATTAATCATTTATATTTAAACGAAGTATTGTCAAGATTAAATAATAATATTATGAACAAACTACTCACCACATTACTGATCATTTTATTTGCCTCAAATGTATTTTCTCAAAGCTATCAGGCAAACTGGGAGTCCATTGATAGTCGACCTATTCCGGAATGGTTCACTGATGCTAAATTCGGCATTTTTATCCATTGGGGTTTATTCTCTGTTCCTGCCTGGGGACCAACAGATGCCAATGTCTATGACAAATATGCCGAGTGGTACTGGTATAAATTGATGGAGCCGAGCTCAAAAGTACATCCAAATTTTGTTGAGTTTCATAACAATACTTACGGGGAGGATTTTAAATACCAGGATTTTGTAAAAGACTTTACCTGCGAAATGTTCGACCCTACAGACTGGGCGAAAGTCTTCAAGACATCAGGAGCAAAGTATGTAGTATTAACTTCAAAGCACCATGAAGGATTTACGCTTTGGCCAAGTACAAAGTCCTGGAACTGGAATTCAGTAGATGTTGGTCCACACCGCGATCTTGCAGGGGATCTAATAAAAGCTGTTAGGGGTGAAGGACTGCGCATGGGTTATTATTATTCTTTGTATGAGTGGTACAATCCTTTATACAAATCAGATGTAAATAAATATGTCGATGAACATATGATACCACAAATGAAGGACCTTGTAAATCGCTACGAACCCGATATTGTTTGGACCGATGGCGAGTGGGATCACCCAAGTGAGGTATGGAAAAGCACTGAATTTCTGGCATGGTTATACAATGAGTCTCCGGTAAAAGATGAGGTGGTAGTTAATGACCGGTGGGGCAAAGAAACAAGAAGTAAACATGGTGGCATTTACACCACCGAATATGATTTAATTCATGAAGGCATTGAGGCGGATTCGATATACCATCCATGGGAAGAATGCCGCGGAATTGGAGGATCATTCGGATACAATAGAAATGAATTTTTAGAAAGCTACTCCACATCAGAAGAATTGGTTCATATTCTCATTGATAAAGTAGCCAGAGGAGGTAATCTACTTTTAAATATAGGGCCAACTGCCGATGGAAGAATTCCTGTAATTCAGCAACAAAGACTCAAAGATATGGGTGATTGGCTGTCGGTAAATGGTGAGGCAATTTATGGCACAACAAGTTGGGAAAAAGCAGAGGAAGCGAGTTCGCCAAATGTATTCTATACAAAAAAGGGGGAAGATCTGTTTGTGATTTGTACAAAGTTCCCTGAAAAACCTATTACTATAAAAGGTATTTCTTCTGCAAATGTCAGGATGCTGGGGTTTGAAGGCAAAGTGAAATCTAAAAGCACAAGTAAGGGTGTCACAATCACTCCGCCAACGGTAAACCCTGCTACAAATCCATGTAATTACGCATGGGTTTTTCAAGTTGAAAATATTTCAGAGAGCAAATAATCAACAAAAAAAGAGGGCTGTTTTGTGGCCCTCTTTCTACTTTTCGTTTATGAGAATGAAGTATTGTTTTACAACTCCTCTATCTTAATATTTTTCCATTTTACTTTTATTCCTCCCCCGCTATGGATCTGAAGGGCAATTGAGCCATTGGCCTTGCCAATTTTTTCATCGGTCAGGGTGATCATTTCTGTGCCATTTATCCAGGTAGTCACTTTATCGCCAACAACGCGTATTTTCATTTTATTCCAGGCATCCTTTTTCTGAGCTTTTCTCACAGATTCTTCAGGTTCAATCAGCCAACCTCTTCCATAAGACTCGTATATTCCTCCGGTTTCTCCTCCTACCGGTTCTACCTCAGCTTGCCATCCTGCTATTTTTGTTCCTTCAATGGTTGATCTGAAGAACACGCCGCTATTGCCATTGGCCAGCAAATAAAACTGAAGCGTAAGTTCAAAATCTTTGTAAAATTTTTCAGTACTCAAATATCCATATTCTGCGTCCGGTCCACTCTCACAAATTAATTTTCCTTTTTCGACATACCATTTTTCGGTACCATGAATTTTCCATCCATCAAGGTTTTTCCCATTGAATAGGGAAGTCTTCTGGGCAAATGATGTAGATGATAGAATAAGGAGAGAAACAAGAAATAATGTGGTCTTTAAAAATATTCTTTTCATAATTTTTATTTTATTTAGCATCAAATATAATTTCAGATTGATAACCTTCCAATATATTTTTGGGTTTAATGACAAATTCAAGTTTATTGAGCAATATTGGATGTTTAACAAGTTTATAAAAGTACAATGAGCAAACCAGATAATCATATCATCGTCATATTCGGAGCCTCAGGAGACCTTACCTATCGCAAGTTAGTGCCGGCTCTTTTTGATCTTTTTGCCCAAGACTTACTTCCCGAACGTTCGGCGATTTTGGGTGTCAGCAGGACACAATTTAGCGATGATGAATTTAGAAAGAAGATGAAGAAAGGTATTATTACCTTTGCTAATTTTGGCAAGAAAAGTAAAGAAAAAATTGATGAGTTTCTAACTTCAGTTTTTTACCAGGCCCTCAATACTTTCGATCCGGAAGAATACGGCCTGCTAAAAACAAGGTTGGAAAAAATTGATAAAAGGATTGGAATAAACGGCAACTACCTATATTATTTGTCAACCCCACCGAATCTTTATAAAATCATTCCGGAAAATCTGGCTCAGCACAAACTGAATCGGCAAGGGAAATCTATTGGGTGGAAGAGGATTATTATTGAAAAACCATTTGGTTACGATTTGCAATCAGGCAAAGCTTTGAACAAAGATTTACTTAAATTTTTCAAAGAAGATCAACTGTACAGAATTGATCATTACCTGGGAAAAGAAACAGTTCAGAACCTACTGGTAACAAGGTTTGCCAATGGGTTTTTTGAACCTTTATGGAACAGGAATTTTATCCACCATATCGAGATCACTATCGCAGAAAGCATTAGCGTAGAAGGTCGGGGAGGATATTATGAAAGCTCGGGAGCCATGCGCGATATGGCTCAAAACCATCTTTTGCAAGTTGCCGCCCTTGTTGCAATGGAACCACCTACAACTATTGATGCCACATCTATTCGAAATGAGACATTAAAGGTTTTCCAGTCATTGAGACCAATGAGTCAGCATGATTTACGGCATCATGTAATTAGAGGTCAATATACCTCTGCAAAGATAAGAGGAAAGCACCATGTAGGTTATCGTGAAGAGGAAGGAGTAGATTCCGAAAGCAGAACAGAAACCTATATTGCCATGAAATATTTCATTGACAACTGGCGATGGGGGGGAGTGCCATTTTATATCAGGACAGGGAAATGCCTCCCAACAAGGGTCAGTGAAATTGTAATTCATTTTAAACCCACGCCCCATGCATTGTTTGTCGATAACAAAGATTTTTGTAATGATGGAAATTTATTGGTGATAAGAATCCAGCCCGATGAAGGCATATTACTAAAATTTGGGATGAAGGTTCCGGGTACTGGTTTTGAAGTGAAAAATGTGAATATGGATTTTCATTATTCTGATTTAAAACAAACATATGTGCCTAGTGCCTATGAGAGATTGTTGTTGGATGCCATGCTGGGAGATGCAACACTTTATGCCAGAGGTGATGCAGTGGAGGCAGCCTGGGAATTTGTGCAACCGGTACTCGATTATTGGAAAAGTGACTCGGAAGCACCAATATATGATTATGCTGCCGGAAGCTGGGGGCCTGAAGCGGCTGATCAATTATTTACTGAACCTGAAATTTCCTGGAGAGAGCCCTGCAGAAACTTATCTGACGATGGCGCATATTGTGAACTTTAATTTATCAACATGAAGGAAAATAATATTTTAATCTTTGACAGTTCGGAAAAGCTGGTTGAATCCTTTTCTCGACATTTCATGGATTTATTGAACAAAAAAGAAGGCGGTTTTAATGTGGCGCTTTCGGGAGGTAGCACGCCGAAAATTTGGTTTGAATACCTGGCTAAGAATCTTAAAGACGATATCGACTGGAAAAGAGTGCATTTTTATTGGGGAGATGAGCGATGTGTTATACCGACTGACCATGAATCAAATTATGGCATGACAAAAAAATACCTTCTGGACCATATCAAAATTCCAGTACAAAATTTACATCGAATTCATGGGGAATTAAAGCCTGATGTGGCAGCAGATAAATATGCGCAAAATCTATCAGAAAAACTTCCCATGGGATCTTACCCAATATTTGATTTAGTGATTCTCGGAATGGGAGATGACGGCCACACTGCCTCTATCTTTCCTCACCAAATTGATCTTTGGAAAGACAAAAAGTATTGTGTAGTGGCCACGCATCCCGATACAGGGCAACAAAGAATTAGTCTTTCAGGCAGCGTAATTAATGCTGCTCAATCCATCTCCTTTTTGGTTACCGGAACTAATAAAGCCGAAAAAGTAATGGAGATATTAAATAATGCTGAAGGATCGGAAAAATATCCTGCAAGCCATGTGCGAAAAAACGATGATGTATTTTGGTTCCTTGATAAATTGGCGGCAAGCCGGCTGAAATTTTGATTCAAAAAAAGACAATTCTTCTTTTGGCACTGGGTACTTTGGTAGTATTTGGAGGCTTGGGAATTCTTACAATTCCATATGCAAGAGGAATAGAGCTAGTTGTATTTCTTTTAGGAGTGAAAGCAATCTGGATCCAGATTATTATAGGAATTATATTTGGAGTAATCACATCAATGGCAGCATGGCAGATAACAAATCTTCCAATAATGGTCAATACCAAAGATTTTTTTGTTGGACTGCTAAAACCACTAAACCTTGATAATATCCATATTATTTTCATTTCCATATGCGCCGGTGTGGGTGAAGAGCTTTTATTCAGAGGTGCAATTCAGCCATTTCTTGGGGTTTGGATAACCTCCATTCTCTTTGTGTTATTGCATGGTTATTTAAACCCTTTTAATTTACCATTGACCTACTATGGTATTTATATGATTTTTGTAATAGCTGTAATGGGATTAATGACTGAGCAAGTCGGTATCCTTTCAGCAATAGTCGCACATTCAATTATAGATATAATATTGCTATACAAAATTGTTAACTGGAATAGTCGGGAATAATTTAGAATTTCCTTAATCCTGAAAAGTTAATATTTAATCCTTTTTAGATATTTATACTTAGTTCATGTTTTCACGGGAAGTGGCTTGAGCATATAAAAATTGATTGAGGAGACACAAAAAACGAACTTTAAAACAATTTCCTTACCTGAGATTGTAATACATGAGAAATTGAAGTTGAACTATTTTATTATTTTAGCAGAATAAACTTAGATTACAAGTCACTCAATTAATAGAGAGAAAACAGTTAATTAAAATTCAACTAAAAGAAAATGAAAACAAAAATTAAAAAAATTGCTTATTTACCAATGGCATTTTTGCTCATTGCATTTTTAAGCTGTGAGGATAACAGTGAAAAAATTGAAATGCTAAATGCTGAAAACACAGCATTAAAAGAAAACTATCAAACTCAATTGTTAGAAACGCGCACGGTAACTAAAGAAACGGATAGTCTGAAAACAGTGATTCATAAACTTCAGGGTGAGGTAAGTAAATTATCTAATAATGCCCCAACATACAAAGCAAGTAGTGAGGATGAAAAAGCCATAGAAGAATTGGTAAACAATCTTCACAAAGGCTGGGGGAAAATGATTAAAAACAAGGACACTAACGAACTCCTGAAATACTTTATGTCGAAATATACAACAGGTACTGTTCGTATAAATACTGATAATATTCCTACGGTAAAAAGAAGTAATGACTCAAATTTTGAGCAGCATCTTCAGGAAATAATTATAGCCAATGATGTATCTATTTCTTTTGGACAAACGAAGTTTCTCTACACTGAAGTAAAAGGTAATTTCTTTGTAACGAATTTCAGATCAAGAATTCGTGTGTACCATCATAATAAACAAGTGCATACCAGTTCAATTGTCACACAATTGGCAGGTGAGAAAAAAGATGGATGGAAAGTTGGTAGTTATAATTGGGTCAACTTTAATTACGATTGATATTGTGATTTTATCCAGTTAATCTGGGCACTGCAATATATCTAATATAAAATACTGAGCTTGCCGGAAATCGGCAGGCTCTTTTTATTTTATTATAAGTCGGATTGTCCTATATTAGAAGTATTACTATACAATATTCGACAAACCCTCACATGAAAGAAGATCCAAAATTAAATTCTGCCATCCATTATACCATTGAAATTGTTATCAGACTAGGCTTTTTATTTTTGCTAATAGCCTGGTGTCTACAAATTATTTATCCCTTTGTTGGCATAATATTGTGGGGTATTATCCTGGCATTGGCAACGGCGCCAATTTATAATACATTAAATTCAAAACTGAATAATAAACCGTCCTTGTCTGCCGGCATTATTGTGCTCTCTGGTTTATTAATGATAATTATACCCAGTTGGTTATTTCTTGATTCCTTGGTCTTGGGGGTTAAGGTAATAAATACTGGGATAAATGATGGCACGCTTAAAATCCCTCCTCCTTCAGATCAAGTTGCAGATTGGCCATTGGTAGGTGAAGAGATCTATGGTATCTGGGATCTGGCTTCTAAAAGTATGGAGACCTTATTATTAAAATATAAGGATGAGATTACCGGAGTTGCAGGATCGCTTTTTGCAGGCGCGCTGAGCATGGGAGGCAGTATTGTTCAATTTATATTTTCCATAATAATTGCTGGAGTTCTCCTTGCTACAAAAGGGACGGACCAAGCTGCCAGGCAATTCTTTAATAAATTGGTAGGTGCAAAAGGAGATGAATTTGCAGATGCTACAGAGACCACCGTTCGAAATGTGACCAAGGGAGTTATAGGTGTTGCCATTATCCAGGCGGTGCTGGTTGGCATAGGATTTTTGTTAGCAGGAATACCCTATGCAGGTTTGTGGGCACTTTTGGTAATGATTTTAGCCATACTTCAATTGCCTCCACTATTGGTAATAGTACCGGTAATTTTTTACCTTTTTTCTAATACTACCCCTATACCTGCTTCATTGTGGACAATATACCTACTTCTTGCCGGAGCCTCTGATAATTTGCTAAAACCCATACTACTTGGTAAAGGAGCACCGGTACCCATGTTGGTTATTTTTATTGGGGTTATTGGAGGTTTTATGCTTTCAGGATTCATTGGTTTGTTTACAGGGGCGATTGCTATTTCATTAGGATACAAACTATTTTTATCCTGGCTAAATGAAGGAGAAAATTTAGAAAGCACTTCTGAGGAAAAATGATGGTTATAGGTATTTAGGAGGCTGTACGATAAATTTATCTTCCGCTCACTAAAAATTTTAGAATAGCCGATATCAAAAAAACCCGAGTGCTTCAGCTACTCGGTTTTTTATTTTAGAGATCACCTTAAAGATGAAGGCCACACTCCGTTTTTATGGTTTGTGCCCATCTTCCTTTTCTTTTCTTCCCTTTTAGTGTACAATGTTGACAACCAATTGATTCGTAACCCAGCGGCTTAAGCGGATGAATAGGCAAATCATTATCTTCAATAATAGCCAAGGCTTCTTTTTCTTTAACGTCCAGAATAGGATAAAACTTGATCATCCCTTTCTTCTCCTCAAAAATATTGAGCTTTTCTCGGTGGCTACTCTGCCACGACATCAAGCCCGAGACCCAAACTTCATATTGATTTCTGACTTTTTCAAATGGGGTAACTTTATTTATTTGGCAGCACTGGTCGGGGTCATATTGCCAAAGTTCTCCTTGCTTAGAATATTTGTTCTGCGTTTTATCTGGTTTAACATCAATCACATCAAGGTTAAATAATTTGGTCAGCCTCTCTTTGTATTCCAGTGTTTCCTTAAAATGATATGTTGTATCAATAAAGTGTACGGGTTGTTTAACACCTGATTTATAAAATAGGTATAACTGAAATACTGCCGTTGTACCAAAAGATGAAGACAGGAGTATATTGTCAAAGTCATTATAAAGTTCCCTTATGCGTTCTATAGGAGATAGTTTAATGTACTTTTTGTTTAATTTTTCCAAGTCTGGTTTCTTGGCAGATACGCTCAATGTACTTTGATTATTTTTGATTGCAGTTTCCATGCCTTTAATTACTTTTTGTAATAAGAGATGATGTCAATTTATTGAGTTCTTTTACTTTATACTGAAAGTCACCTTTTAAGTTGTTCCTGAATGTATTCAAATTATTAAGTAAGTCCTGAAGATTATCTGGAAGAGACTCTTCCAGGTATTCCCGAAATCTCTTGGCAAAAGTTGGCGATTTACCATTGGTACTAATTCCGATTTTTAAATCACCTTTCTGTACCACCGAACCAAGATAAAAATCGCAAAGTTCCGGAGTATCAGCCACATTGGTCAATATCCTTCTTTTGCGTGCCTCAACCTTTGTTCTCTCATGCAATGAAGTGTCATTTGTAGCAAGAATGAGCAAATCTATCCTAGCTAAATCACTGATGAAGAACTTTCTTTTGAGCAATTTTATGTTCGGATTATTTTTGGCAATCTCCACTATCTCGGGACAAACCTCCTCGGCAACAATAGTTACCTTTGCCAAAGGACTACTTTTTAGCAAAGCATTTAATTTTTCCAGCCCGACATTGCCAGCTCCCACCAGTAATGTATGGAGGTTTTCAAGTTTAAGAAATATCGGATATAATTTGTTTTGTCCCATTTGATTTACAAATCTTTTATTGGTAATTGATTGCAGACAAGTTCAGAAAATTCATCTTTTTTCGTATGCCTCACGATTTCTCCTACCACAATAATAGCAGGAGATGAGAGTCCTTTTTCTCTTATAATTTCAGTAATAGTATCAATGGTTCCCAGTCCCAGCTTTTCATCCGACCGAGATCCATTTTGAATAATGGCCACAGGAGTATTCTCCTTATTAAATGAACTAAAAACCTTCACAATTTCATTGAGGTTTTTCATGCCCATCAAAATGACAACCGTGCTATTCGATTGGGCAGCTAGATGAAGATCCTTGGATAACTGGCCAGATCTTGTGGTGCCAGTCACCACCCAAAAGCTATCAGAAACACCTCTGTGTGTCAGCGGAATATTTTGCATTGCGGGTATCGCCATGGCACTGCTAATTCCAGGGACCACATTCGTTGCAATACCATGAAATGTGGCATGCTCAATTTCCTCAAGACCTCTGCCAAAAACAAACGGATCACCCCCCTTTAATCTTACTACATGCCCATGGCTATGAGCATATTTTACAATTAGCCTGTTTATTTCATCTTGCTGGGCACTGTGCATTCTTGCTCTTTTACCAACAAAAATCTTCGTTGATTTTACTGGTGCAAATTTCAACAGTTCTTCGTTTACCAAAGCATCGTATAATACCACATCAGCCTCTGCCAGTGCATTAATCCCCTTGAGTGTAATAAGATCAATATCACCAGGGCCCGCTCCTACAAGAGTTAATTTCGGTATTTTATTTGTTTCATTCATCTTAGTTGGCAGGTATCGCCTGCTTGTCTCTTACAGATTTTATGTTTTCTAGAAAATCAACAGCATTTTTTAAATATAATTCAGCAAATTCTGCCGAAGGTTCATTTTTATTTATCCGCAGCACATGATCCTTGAATGACCCCTCTTCGAATTGGAATATTCCTTTTTCTACCAGTAATCTATCAAAATCATTGATCACGCTCATTTGCGAACTGTTCTTTACATTTTCTCCCAATAGCATTGCCTTTGAGCTATTTATCATTACGTTGTAGCTGTGATAAATAGAATCTGCATATTGCTCATTGGATAGCGCATTTTTTGCCCAAGCTAATTTTTCCTCAGAATCAAATAACAAAGTAGAAACTAAATCGATAATTACTCCTGCGCATTCTCCAACAGCCGTCTCCACGAAAAATTTATTTTCCTGACCCCAATCTACAAATTCCGAATCCTCAATATGGTCAAGATTTGCCAGCGGTTTTAGTAAATGATAAAAGTACATTTTACCCTGCCGTTTAAAATAATCTTTATAATATTCTCCATCGTTTCCATTCGATTCAAAATCCTCAAATAAAACTCTCAGTACTTCTGGGCCTCTTTTGCTGGGAACCTTAATTACTCTTTCGGCAATTTCGCCTTCGCCATCTAAACTAATACCACCTCCAAGTAATACCTGAATAGCCGGCAATACATTGACTCCATTTTTTATGGAGCTGCCGTGAAATCCAATACTTGCCAAACCATGCTGACCGCAAGAATTTGGGCAACCGCTTATTTTTATTTTTATATCGCTATTATGAATCAAATCTGGGTATTCTTTGATTATCACTTCCTCCATCGCTTTTGCAATGCCGGTACTACTTGAAATACCCAGGTTACAAGTATCTGTGCCAGGGCAAGCCGTAATATCCGCCGTGCTATCAAACCCCGGCTCTGCAAGGCCAACCCTATTAAGTTCATTGAACAAAGATATTAACGCATCTTTTGTAACGAATTTCAATAAGTAGCCTTGATTAACTGTAATTCGAATATCATCGGCAGCATATTTTTCTGCTATATCTGCAAACCTCCGTGCAAGGTCTGAAGACATGTCTCCCAGCAACAATTTCACATAAACCCCAAAGAATCCATCTTGCTTTTGCTTGAATACATTTGTTTGATTCCATTTATTAAACTTTTCAGCGTCATCAGCTTTCACGTCCGAATAATCCTGAGCAACAGGAAGTTTTGGTTCAAAATTATAAGCGGAAAGGTCAACTTTAAAGGTTTTTACACCTATTGCTTTTTGCTCTTCATCGACAAGTTTCAAAAGTTCTTCAAGACCCAGATCGGTCAACAAAAATTTCAATCTTGCTTTTGTCCTTCGTGCTCTCTCTCCATATCTATCAAAAACTCTTAAAAGCCCTTCGGTAAATGGAATCAATTTATCTTCTTCCAAGAAATCAAAAGCAAGTTTTGCAAGAACAGGCTGGGCACCAAGACCACCTCCGACGTACGCTTTAAATCCTCTTATTTCTTTGCCATCTATAATTTTTACTTTCGGAATCACGCCTACATCATGGATAAAAACAAATGCAGAATCTTCTTCGCTGGAAGAAAAAGCAATTTTGAACTTCCTGCCCATTTCCTGACATATTGGGTTTCTAAGGAAATACTCAAACATAGCATGTGCATATGGGCTCACGTCAAACTTTTCGTTTGGATCAATTCCTGCTTTATCAGAAGCCGTAATGTTTCTTACGGTATTGCCACAAGCCTCTCTCAAAGTGATATTGTCTTGTTCAAGTTTTGCCCACAACTCAGGCGTTCTGTCCAGACTAACATAGTGGATCTGGATGTCTTGTCTGGTGGTTGCATGCAGTTTGCTACTTGCATATTCATCAGAAAGATCGGCAATGCTACGCAGTTGGCGGAAAGTCATTTTTCCGTAAGGAATTTTAATACGTATCATTTGCACACCCTGCTGGCGCTGACCATAAACTCCCCTTGCCAGGCGAAGGCTGCGAAATTTTTCTTCGTCAATCTGCAAGTTTTTAAATTGCGAAATTTTGTTGGCCAAGTCGATGATATCATTTTCGACTACCGGATTGTCAAGGTTTTCTAATTCACTTCTGAAGCTAAGCATAGTTGTTTTAATTTTTTAACATAAAAAAAGCCTTTCTCAATATTGAGAAAGGCTAAGAATAATTCTTTTTAATTGGTTTTATATCAAATAACTTTAGTGATTTAAACCCAATAAACCTTTCTCAATAAAATCCATACAACAACACCAGAACCAGCAGGCACATCGTTTTGAAGCAGAAATTTTGCGATTTACAGGATTCATTCTAAAGTTTATAAATTGGTTTTTTCTAAATCGAAATGCAATTTTACGTCAATTTATTTTTATATACAAAGATACATACGCAATACTCAAACTATTGGATGATTTTAATGGAGAAATGTAAATCTTAGGACAATTAGATTTATCAATAATTTGCTAAGGGTAAAAAGAGATGGATACTGGATTTTTTCTTCTCTTTTGAAACTTGATCTATATAAAAATCTGTCTAATTTTGTGTCAGCTAAATCATTAATATTATTAGTTAGTTTTGTCTTTAGCAGATATAATATTTTCAGTTTCTTTTTATAAATGAAGCATCTCTATTTACTCATTGTTGATCACTGCAAAGAGATATTTTCAGGTTTAAAAGGACCCAATTCATTTGTTCGAAATGTAGCCTACAACCTGAGCGGAAATACAGTTGTATTGGGTATAGGTTTTTTATTAACTCCTATTGTTGCTAGAATTTATGGGCCTGCAGCCTACGGGCAGTTTGCTGTTTTTACGGCAATAGCTAGTTTGATTCAACCAATATCTACTTTTCAATTGCCGGCTGGTTATGTTTCTGCGAAAAGTAATGAACAATTTTCAGCTTTAGTTAAAATTTCTTTTGCAACCTTATTCTTTGTTACGCTAATTGTATTTCTTGGGGCAATTCTTCACATAAAGTTTGGCTCTGTTTCTCAATTTCCAAAGAAATTGGCTCTTTTCTTACCTTTGTACATTTTTTTCTCTGGTATTTTCTCTATCAGTAGAGGTTGGAATATTAAATTAGAAGAGTTTAGTCGATCTGCCTTGTCCAAGGTAATAGCATCTATTACAGGAAAACTAACGACATTGGGTTATGGATGGTTCATCGGGCAAAGCGCCATTGGTATGATTACCGGAAACATTATTATTTATATTATTGAATCGGTAGGTTATGCGTCTAATAAGATGTGGCGTGATATAAAACTAGTATTTCACACTCAAATAAGTTTTAAGTCTATAAGACGCACATTTCATGATTTTATTGAATACCCAAAATATGTTACAACAAACGCTTTAATCAATAATTTCAGTACTCAAATTCCCATTTATTTTATTGCAGCCTGGTACTCGACAGAGAAAGTAGGCTTGTTTTCATTGTCACTCAGCTTAATTATTATTCCAATTAATTTATTTGGAAATTCCATCGGAGCAGTTTTTCTACCAAAAATTTCATCCATTATTGAAGATGAGAATCTGCGGAATAAAGCAATATTTTCGTTATATAAAAAGCTATTTTACCCCGGAGTAATTGGGTTGGTTTTGTTTGCAATAATCTTAAGGATTATACTGCCATTACTGTTAGGTGATAGCTGGGAAGGAATTGGTCATCTATCAGCGGTCGTCGCTGTTTCATTTGCGTTTTCAGTTGTAGCATTGCCTTTATCAAATACCTATAGACTAATAAAATATGAAAATATTAACTTGATTATTACGATATTATTTCTTTTTTTTAAAATTTCAGGAATGCTAATAGTTTCATATATTGGTGACTTCAGACTTACTATATTCATTTATTTACTGATCAATTTAATTCACCATGGTGTTAAAATTATTGTTCTATTTAAAAAGCTAAAAATTACTTTTAATTATGTGATTCGTGACTTACTAATTATAGTAATTTTTTACATCACTATATATATTATATTGTAAGGAAAATGATTAACATTCTAGTAAAAATAGCAATTCATATTCAAGGGAAAATTAAAGGAATTAAATCTTTTTTTGAAAAGAAGGCTAGAAAAAAACACAAAGATCAACATCAGTTGACTTCTACAACTAATATGAACCGATATCCCATCATTTTTAATATGGTTAAGTCTTTGATAAATAGGCCATACCCCCGCATTTTATCCTTTGGATGTTCCACAGGTGAAGAGTGTTTTAGTTTAAGAGAATATTTTCTGGAATCAAATATATTAGGTGCCGATATAAATATTAAGAATTTAAACAAAGCTCGTATGCAAAATACTGACAGCAAAATAATATTTATTTTAAGTAACCATAATGAACTTAAAAAATATGGCCCATATGATATTATTTTTGTTATGTCCGTCTTATGCAGATGGGAAGACACTAAGTATGTTGATGATTGCAAAGACATTTATCCCTTCTCCAAATTTAATGAT
The DNA here is from genome assembly GCA_964507705.1 of uncultured Roseivirgaceae bacterium. Classification (GTDB taxonomy): domain Bacteria; phylum Bacteroidota; class Bacteroidia; order Cytophagales; family Cyclobacteriaceae; genus JAAUQL01. The sequence goes on from CAZDRA010000034.1 coordinate 36,213, forward strand.
TCAATAAATCATCTTGTCAATGCATTAAATAAAGACGGACTTATGGTGGTCTATAACTCAAATTTTAAGGTCGAGGATAGTTCTGCCGCGACTCAATTAACACCTTTAGATATAGAGAGCATAACTGAAAGTGGCTTTGTTCACAAATTTGACTCAAACAACAATAAAATTGAGGGTATTCATAACAAAGTTATTTACAAGAAAAAATAGTTATGAAAATATTACTAAAAGGATATTACGGATTTGGCAATTTGGGGGATGACCTTTTAATGTTGGTGACCTATAAACTGGTTAAGGAAAAATACCCAAATGCAGAGATTACGATATTTTCTAATTATACCGAGAATTTAAAAAATTCAATTAAAAACCCGGCTATAATAACTGCATTTTTAAAATAATAGGAGAAGAAGTCCCTCTAATTGACTGGGTATTTAAGGGTTATTTTGATTTGGTAGTAAATGGAGGGGGAAGCATTTATTTTGATGCTAAACAGAATAAATGAAATGGTTTAATATTTTGATAAATGGATAATCTAAAAGAAGCAATAATTGAATTAAATTTACTTGGATCATATATTGAAAGAAATGATTCCTTTAAAAATTTTGAAAATAAATATTTAGCTAGTTTAACGGATAAGTCATTCTTATTTGAAAATAAGAAATTTGTTGATTTTAAGGCACTTAAAGACATACTCAAAAATTCTATTTTATCTCAGGTCAAAAACAGAAACCCTGTTGTTTTTTTAAGTGGAGGTATTGATAGTACCGTATTAGCGCATACTCTTCACATAAATAATTTAAGATTTGATGCTTGTTCTTATTTTGTCTCTGAAAATGATCCTACCATTGCCCACGTTGAATACCTTGAAAAGCACTATGGAATTGTATCTAAAAAGTATTTTCTTAATTATTCTAAGCTCCGAAATGTTTATGATAATTATTTTGAGTACTATCAATCTCCTAATATTGATTATATGTGTTTAAGTATGTGCGAAATTGTTAATAATTATTGTAATGGAAATCATCAAAACGGAAACATAACTTTCATTGATGGAATTGAAGGTGACAATTTATTTGGATATAATAATACTTTTAAAGTAAAGCTTAAATCTCAAATTATGAAGGTGTTATCCTTGTTGTTTTCAAACGACAATATTTTTAATTCCAGAAAAGCAAATATTTATACATCCTCTTTAATCAATGATTATTCTCTTAATTCATTGTATCAAAATTTTATTTTCGCAAAAATATTAAATGCAAAAGGTGCTAAAGCTGCGAGAAAACACATTAACGAAATAATATTAAAATTTAACAAAAGAAAACTAAGCTTTCATTCCCGCAATATGATTGGCATGCTTTATTATATGGGAAGAAGAGTTGCCTACAAGAATCATCACCCCATTAAGAAATTTAATAACAATGTTATTTATCCATTTATTGACACAAACATGTTAAAATTTGGTTTTGAGTTAGAAAATAATATTAAAATAAAACCTGTAATTAAGGCACCATTAAAAAAGTATTTAGAACATGAAGGTTATCAGAAGAATTTCATTTATGCACCAAAACGAGGAATGGACCTCGATTTATTTAAAGTTATAAGTTTTGATGATGTAAATGAAAGCCTCATTCTACTTTCAAAATATTTAGAAATTAAGAATGTGAATGTTTGCAAAAATTATACTTATAAACTATATAAAAATAGAGATAAGGCTGTAGATCATTTTCTATTTGGTTTAGCAATCAGCGGGAAGTATATAAAACATAAAAATGGTTAAAATAGTATTAAAAGGATATTATGGATTTGGCAATTTGGGAGATGACCTACTGATGTTAACCACTTATAAATTGGTAAAAGATAGATATCCGAATGATGAGATAACTATTTTTTCTAACTACACCGAAAATTTACAAGGATTTAATCAAAAACCCGGCTATAACAAATACATATATAAAATTCTTGGAGAAGAAGTAAAACTAATCGATTGGACTTTTAAGGGTTATTTTGATTTAGTAATTAATGGTGGAGGCGGTATTTATTTTGACAATAAGGAAGGGCCTTCATTTAATTATATTTTTAATTTAATAGTTAAATGGATAGGAATAGAAAATGTTTATAAAATTGATAAATTAATCAGGTTGGTAACCAATAAATCTATCCGCTTAAAATTTGGGAAGCGTATTGGCTTAGGTATTGGTATTGGGGAATTTCATGCTTCTTCTAAAACATTTTATCGAAAAATGGCTCAATTAGGTTCGTATGATAAAATTGTTTTGCGAGACCTATCAAGCATTGAATTTCTGGAAAGACAAAAAATGAGAAAAGATAAGTTTAGCATAAGTGCTGACCTTGTCTTTGTCAATTCCTGGAACAAGTGGAGTTGGCGAAAAAGAGATTCTATTAAATCTGTTGGGATTATCATTAAAGACAATCTTGAAATCTCACTTGTAAATAGTTTAACTCAGTTATGTAAAATACTCACGACTAAAAACATTATAGTATCGTTCTATTCTTTCGATAAAAATCATGATACCCATAGCCCAGATACATTTAGTCGATTTAACCTTATACAATATAATCCATTAAAATTATCTGACTTTTTAGATAAGTTACATATAGAAGACTTATTATTTACAACACGTGCTCATGGGGCAATTATTGGTGCTTGCATTGGAGTTCCTTCGGTAATTTTGAATACGGAAATTAAACTGCAAGAGGTATCGAATATGTTAAAAAATTCTGCTGTAAGAATTGATTCATGGGAAATTGAAAAGCTGATTAATTCATTTGAAACTATTAATAATAACTATACGAACACGTTAAAAAATCTCTCTCTTGATTTTCAAGAAAATAATTCTTTGGCAAAAGATTTATGTAAGTTATTATAATACTGAATGCTAATATCTATAATTATTCCAACCTACAATAGAGCAGACAAAATTGGTAAAGCAATTGAATCTGTGTTAAATCAAGAGTACAAAAATTTTGAGTTGATAATTGTCGATGATGGTAGCACAGACAATACTCAAGAGGTAGTAAAGGGATTTAAAGATGCTCGCATTTCTTATTATTGGAAAGAAAACGAAGAAAGAAATATTGCACGAAATTATGGTATAAAAAGGGCGAATGGAGAATATATTGGTTTCCTGGATTCTGATGACATTCTTTACAATAATCATTTGAAAGAAGCTTATTCAATAATATCCAATCTAAGGTTTCCAGAAGTTATCCATTTGAATTTTGAATGTAAAAATGTTTCTGTAACATCTTCGAAATTAACTGAAAAGCACATCCAAAATTTAAATAGAGTTCTGATTAATAAAAATGTGTTATCATTTAATTCGATTTTTGTTCGAAAAGATATAATTAATAAATATCAATTTTTAAATAGCTCAAACGCTATAATTGGTGAAGATCACTACCTGTGGCTGAGGTTAGCTGTACGATATAAAATTAATCTTTCTTTGAAAGTAACAAATGCTGTAATTGAACATAAGAATAGAAGTTTAAATCAAATAGACGTAGATAAATTAAAAATAGGTGCCACAGAAATTATACAATCATTAAAGAATGACGATTACTTTTTAAATTATTATGGATGGAAGGCCGATAGATATTTTTCTAATAAGTACATATCCATAGCACTAAATTTAGTAATTCAAAAAAGAAAAAAAGAAAGCGTAAAATATCTATTATTGGCTTTAAAAGAATTTCCCTTGAATATATTCTCGAAAAGATTTTTGGCTGTAGCTAAACATTTAATTATTAATACCTAAGGTTTTCCCTTGCGCAAATGAATAGAAAAAATATTCTTTTAATTATACCAGAACTTGGCCAAGGAGGTGCAGAGAGGGCATTTTCTAAATTAAGTTTACTTTTAGCAAAACGATATAATTTATATGTTCTCACATTTAATAAAAATATAAAACAAGAATACGATATTACAGGAACTCATTTATCCTTAGATGTGTACCCTTCCCATAATTACTTATTGAAAGTATTAAATTTTTTTAGACGTATAATAAAAACCAAAAAAATTAAACTAAGGTATCAGATTGATTCGTCAATTAGCTTTTTAGAAGGTGCTAACTATATAAATGTATTGTCAAGAGCTAGGGATAAAGTCATAATTAGCCAAAGGGGATCTATTTCCTACGACTTAGATATCATGGGAGTAGTTGGGGAAATCAGAAAAGGAATTTTGATACCATATATATATAAACGTGCAGATCATATTGTTGCACTTAGTAAAGGGTTGAAGCAAGAACTAGTTACTATGTTCAATATACAGGACAATAAAGTATCAGTAATATACAACCATTATAATCTTGACATAATTAGTCAATTTGTTTCTCAAGAGATAGAGGATGAAAAAAAAAAGATTTTTTGCAAATCAACTATAATAACTATGGGAAGGCTTCACATCCAAAAAGGACATGAAGGCCTTATTAAAGTTTTTAATTCAATATTAAAAAACAATAATTCACCAAGCCGATTAGTTATTTTCGGTGATGGAGTACTTCGTAATGATTTGATTAGACAATCTTTAGACCTTGGCCTAAAAGTATACTCGGTATGGTCTGATGATAAAATATCTGAAAATTATGACTTGTACTTTATGGGGTATGTCAAAGATCCTTATAAATATATATCAAAATGTGGAGCTTTCGTTTTCCCATCAATTTATGAAGGCCTTGGTAACGCAATTGTTGAGGCTTTAGGTTGCGGTATTCCAATAATTGTTACTGATTGCCATAGTGGTCCTCGCGAGATAATTTCCCCAACTACAACATCAAATTACCATTTAGTTGAAGCAGAAGAAGCAGAATTTGGCATCTTGATGCCAGCAATAACAAGTATTAATGGTAAAAATATCTGGGAAAAGACTATAATTAATATTATTCATAACCAAGAGCTTAATATTAAATACAGTACAATTGGGAAACAAAGAATATTGGATTTTGATGAAGAAACCATAAATCAGCAGTGGACTAACTTGTTAGATAACGTTTTATAAAAGAGTGGTTTAATGATAGATAGGACTTGTGTAAATCGTGTGAATTATGAAGCAAATTCAAATAATAATAATTAGCAAGCTAATTATTAACGAAAAATGGAAAGATGTGTACCTGCTGTTTTTGACTATACAGTAAATTGAGCTCGTAATTGTTGAGTTGCCCGTTTTTACTTGCTGGCCAACAAGACAAAATAATAACCTGGTGGGATACTAAATGCTCAGAAGAGGCGACATTAAAATATATAATTGATATGCTAAGGTCAATAACCTAAGATATCTTATAGAGGCAATATGACAGGTTTAAAACGAATTCTTATCATAGACAATTCCCCAGCATTAACTGGAGCCTTCAAATCCATCTTTCAGGTTACTGAAGAGCTATCCTCGAAGGTTGAGTTTATTTATGTCATTCCGAAAGGTTCAAAAAATAAGCGCCTACTTGAAAGTTCTGGTATTAAAGTAATAAAATTGCCTTTCATTGAAATTGCCAAAAACCTGAATATTCTTTGGTACCTGCCACAGCTTCTAATCAATACATTCAAAATAAATTCGCTGGTTAAAAAACATAATATAGAGATTGTCCATGTAAACGATCTCTATAATATGATAGGTGTTTTAGCTAAAGTATTTAATCCGAAGACAAAGCTTGTGTATCATGTGAGGCTATTGCCAAACTCGTATGCAAGAGTACTTTATCCGCTATGGAAAAAATTAATCGAGAGATATGCCGATGAGTTAATTTGCGTTTCGGAATCAGTAGCTAAAAATTTCAATAAGGAAAAAACTAAAGTAATTTATGACGCTCTTTCTATAGTCGACGTCCAGAAAAGTGAAGAAAAAGCATCCTTGAAAAATACAGCAACCATTCTTTATCTGGCCAACTATATTCCCGGCAAAGGTCATAAGCAATCGATTGAGGCCTTTCACAAAGCACTACCAAATATCGGTAGTACAAAGCTTATATTTTTTGGCGGTACGCTTGGTAAAACGAACAATCAAAAATTTAAGAAGTCATTAATTCAATTTGCTCATGGTTTAAATTTAAATGAAAATGTTGTATTTAATGATTTTGCTAAATATCCGGAAGAAGAAATTTCCAAGGCAGACTTAATGCTTAATTTTTCTGAGTCAGAATCCTTTTCAATGACAACACTTGAATCCTTGGCCTATGGAACGCCAATTATTGTTACTGATTGTGGAGGGCCTTCTGAGATTATTGAAAATGGAAAATCTGGCCTTCTTGTACCTGTAAATGATATTGATACTATGTCTAATGCGATTGTGAAATTAGCTAACAATCCAGAAATGAGAAATTCAATGGCTTCTGAGGGTATAAAAAGAGTAAATTCTAAGTTTAATATTGATGTCCAAATAAATAAACTACAAGGTATTTATAATGAGCTACTAAGCGATAGTTAAAGGCATTATTCAAATATTAAAGAGGGCAATATATTTTTGGTTTGATTACTTTTTTATGATCTATTTGTTATCACCACACCTTGCTCTTAGTCGTTAAATATTTTTCTAATATTCATGAAGTTAAGCACTTCAATATTTTGATTTTCAAATGTCATTTTACCCGCATAAATAAGATATCCTTTTTCAGGATTCGATTTTTGGAGATACTTTACTCCTCTCAAAAGGTTTTCATTATAAGTCATGGCAGCCTTAATTTCAATTGGAGTAACTTTTCCCTTTCTGATGAAAAGCAAATCAACTTCATTTTGGTTACTGTCTCGATAAAAGTATAAATTGGGATCAAGGCCTTGGTTATATCGTAATTTTATGGCTTCCATCACGACCAGATTTTCAAACAAACTACCTAAAAGAGGATCACGGGTTACCTGTTTTTCCTCTTCAATTCCTATCAGGTAAGATGCCAGGCCTACATCGGTAAAATATACCTTAGGAGACTTCACTAGTCTTTTACCCAGATTTTTATAATACGGATATAACCTGTGTACAATAAATGAAGCTTCGAGTAAGGATAGCCATTGACTGAGGGTAGTTGAAGATACGCCGAGATCATTAGAAAGCGTATTCAGATTCATTAATTGTCCCACCCGTCCGGCAAGCATTCGCATAAAATGTTCAAATAATGTAATGTTTTTCACATTGACCATTTGGCGCACATCCCTTTGAATGTAGGTTTGAAAATAATTTCGATATGCTTTTATAGGATCTTGTTTTTGGTCATAAATCCTAGGCATAAACCCTTTATGAATGAGGGCATCTCGCTTATAATTTTTTTGAAATGACGATACCTCTGAAAGACTGAATGGTAGCAATTTAAGCAGTGCATTCCTGCCTGCCAGTGACTGAGATATTGCCTGTCCGAGAGAAAGTTGGTGACTTCCTGTAAGAATGAATTGTCCGTTCAAGCCATTTTGATCAACTATAACTTGTACCATAGAAAGCAATTGGGGTTCATTTTGTATTTCATCAAGTATGACGGGTGGTTTATATACTTGAAAAAATGCATTGACATCTGATGCGGCTAGTTTTCTAGCTTCCGGATGCTCAAGATTGCAGTAGCCATAATCCGGAAAAACCTTTTTTACCAGAGTAGTTTTTCCCGATTGACGTGGCCCAACAACAGTTACCACAGGATACGTTGTAGAAAGTGCTAATAATTCCTTTTCAATTTCTCTCTTAATCACGATGTAAAGGTAGCATTTTTATGTAATATTCAAGTATAACTTGAATATTACATAAAAAAATTGCAGGTACGGTCTTTAACGTATGGTTCACAAAAAAATATAATTTGCCGTAAGATGATCTGGGGCAAAAGAGGAGAAAAATGAGTATTGCTAATTTCCTTCAGTATTATAATTATTCTCCCTCCTCAGATGCCCTAAAAAGGTGACTCTGAGGAGGGGAAGCAGAGTAAGTGGCTTGCTTGCTCAAATGCCCAATCATTCGTCATCTCGACCAAAGGGAGATATCTTAAGTTGAAGTGATCACCAATGTCTTATTCACTCGTTCATTTGATCATAAGATTTCTTGCTACTCTTGTCTGCCGACAAAGTCAGGGACTCTGAGACTAACCTAAACTCAAGTTCAACAGAAGGGCGAATGCAGTATTCATGCAAATTTTATTCTTTCTTGAGTTCACTTTTTCCCTGCCTGCCGGCAGGCCATAGCCGTCAGGTTAAGGTCATAAACAACTGTAG
>CAZDRA010000035.1:0-43226 GCA_964507705.1 uncultured Roseivirgaceae bacterium
ATCTCATGTTTTATGAAATTTACCCTCTTTCCATTTCAATGGATTATTTATGATGAATTATGAAATGATTTGTCATTCCAAATTATGTGATCGTGAAATCTGGATTGTAAAGCAAAGTCAATTTATTAAGAAAAAACCGGCAACTCCCGATACACTTGTCCATTCAGTTGACAGCCGCCTTTAGCGTGTTGTGGATGTCCTTTTGCAATGGTAGGATCTTCCTGATTTTCATTAAAATGCGGTTTTCCCCATTGTTTAAAAAAGAAGCTGACATTTTGATCTCTACATTTCTTTAAGACAAAATCTACCCATTCTTTTTTCATAGGACGCGCTTTGTGCCCTGATTCACCTCCTACTATTACCCAGTCTATATCCTTTAAAGGCAATGTTTCAATAGCTCCAATTAAGGGTTCGATAGAAAGAAATTTAACTTTGGCAGGTACATGTGATAAATCTTGGATGCGATAAGCAACTTTTTCATTTTCTACTGAAACCCCCATCCAAATATTGTCTGGCCATTCGAGAGAAGAAACTAATTCTCTTAAACGCTGAGAGCGTTTAGTTAATATTTGATAGGTATGTTGAGGCGTATCTTTCATGACACTAAATACCTGTTTAATAAAATCTAACGGTACATCTTCATGAAATAGATCACTCATCGAATTAACGAAAACCATTTTACCGCCACTCCATTTGTAGGGTGTCCCTAACTCATTTGGATGGGTCATGAGGTTAAATCCATTTGCATACTTGGGTAGCCCCATCGCATGTAGCCTTCTGCTCATTACCTCAGCATAACAGTTTTTACAACCCGCCGAAATTTTATCACAACCTGTAGTAGGATTCCAGGTTAATTCTGTCCATTCAATATTTGATTGAGCCATTGTTTAATTAAATTTTACTCTTGCTGTATAAGTAATTCTCTCAGTCTCATTACCTTTTTTGTCAAATAACGAAATAATTTTCTCATTCTTTAAAATTTGAATTGCGTCTTTATAATTCAGTTTGACATAGTGGGTTTTATAATTATGCTCCATATAAATTTCCTCAATAGTTTTTTTATTAAATACATCTCTGCCTTTTTTAATAATCTTAGATAAATTGATTACTGAATACTCGCATATTAAAGGGAAGAACAATGGGTCTTGTTTAATATTTGCGCCAAATAAAGGTACTCCATCAGGCTGAACATCACTATATTTTGTCATTATCTCTTTTGCTCTTGTAATGGCAATTTTAACTTTTGAAATAAAAAACAGATAATGACTCGTTTGTTTTTTATTCGGAAAATTCACCCTGAATTTTAATATTAGATATCCCTTGTCGATAAATATTTTTTCAAAAACTTTTAAAATAAATTTTTCTCTTTTGTGGGGTAGACGTTCCTTTAAATAGTAATTTTTAATTTCATTGAAATATGAAGTAAAAATCCCTTGCATATTTTGCTCAACAACTTTGTTTTGAACTGCTGCTCTAATTCTGTTAAAATTGAATAAAACAAACAAATCCGACCCCCAACTTTTTACGGAATAAAGAAGCATCTTTTGAGTAAACCCATATCCCAAAGGGTCAATGAATGTTAAACTTGGGGTGTTGGCTCGTAACAATTTTTCAAGCATTTCTTGGCTTGCAGGTTTATTGGCTATAATTGGTTTAAATGTTAAGGAATTGTAATAAGGCAATTCTTCTATATTCCTTTTTAGATTTTCTGCAATTTTTTCATTTTTGTCATTAAAAACAGTTTGCACAGAATTGTCATAATCTACAAATGTCCCCTTACTTGAATAAATGCTATTGAGAATTTTTATAGGGGTAGAAGGTTTGCCATCATCATAAAGTCCAGGTCCTGAAAACAGATCTACATAAAGTAATTTATTGATACTTTTATATTTCTGCCCTTTAAGAAGAATAGCAGCCCAAGCTTTGAAGTATTCGTTTAAAATTTCAGATTTAATTTCTGAAGCACTTCTTTTTTCTTTGAAAAAATCTGATAAACTTATTCCTGGCATATTTCTTTAAGTTAATGATAGCCCAAATTTGAGTATAATATTTTTTCCATTGAGCTCCTCACTTTATATTTCTCACTTTTTTCTTCTTCCCCACCTTCAGCAAAGGCGCAGTATATTCATTGTACAGATCAAAAAGATATTCGATGCGGGCGGTTTCGGATTTGAAAGGCTGTGGGCGGTAGCAGAGATCCACTGCTTTGTCTAACTCCTGATGTGCTTTGACCAACACCGGTGGCATGGTGAGGGGATCGTAAAGATCGGCCAGCGAACTTTCCGAAAATTGTGCCCGGGCATCCAGCACCGCCTTTGCCTTTTCCTCTACTTTATTTTTGTTTTTCTCAATGGGGTCTTTTGGCCAGGGGTAGTTGTTGTAGACCAAATTATTAGAATATCTATAATCACTCTTCAATCTTCCGCAAACATAAATTATCCATAGCATATGCATTAATGAATGTAAAATACCAAAATTATAAAATGTTGCATTGGGTATGATGCTTGTAGAATTATTTGCAATAAAATTTTCAGAAAAGATCCCCATTGGAATATATTTTCTGTTTTCAGAAGAATGTAAAGGAACTAAGATAAAGTCTGATTTAGGCTGCCTTAATTCTCCAAACAATCTCGGATATACCGCCAATTTTTTGGTTGCTTCTCTCGTGCTTTGTTCTCTTAACTCACGAACATATTGTATTCTTTTTTGAACCTCTTTTAAACTTTTTAAAACAGCAGGTTCAATATCTACTAACCATAAACACCATCTCTTTTTTCCATTCAAGAATTCACGAGCGCTTAGTAATGGTTTAATAAAATTCTTTGCATTTGGTTCAATTTTTAAAAACTCATTTTTTTCGATATCTGTGAATAAGAAATTACCTCCATCGTTTGGCATACTACCAAATGATATTTCAGAAATATTACATATTGGTTTTCTCCTTTTTAAAATAGCCAAATCACTACCCTCAACTAAATAAGGATTGATATTTTTTACTTTTATTTCCTCTGCGTTTTCGTTAATATCTTCATACTTATAAATGTATTTGCTTTTAGCATCAAAATTTGCAAAACCAATAATCACAACATGAACTGCGGCATTTCCCTTAGCTTCGTTTTTCCAGTTAAAAGTTCGATGAGCGAAATGAATTTTAATGGTATATTTCCCAAACAGTTCTTTCCATAGTATTCCAGTTTGTTCACCTTGAGAGATGGAATTAGTGGAAACAAAAGCAACTTTAATATTTGTTTCTTGTATGTATTGAGCAGCTCGTATATACCAAGCCGAAACATAATCCATTACTCCCGCACCTTTCACTCCTGTAAAGATTAGTTTCATATCACCTTTTTGCTCTGGGGTTTGTAGTTGTTTCCCATAAAACGGCGGATTGCCAATAATATAACTTAGCTCTGTTTTGGGCACGACTTCTTTCCAATCAATTCTTAGCGCATTACCTTTTACTATTTTTGCAGATTTGGTAATTGGCAGTCGCGCAAAATACTCTCCGAACTCCTGGGAGATCAGCATGTTCATCTGGTGGTCCACCAGCCACATGGCCACTTCGGCTATCCGTGCCGGCCATTCGTCGTACTCGATGCCGAAAAACTGGTCAATATCCAGCCAGATGATTTGGTCGATACCGGTCGCCATCTGGCCTTTGTAGGTGGTCCGTAGTATCTCCAATTCCAAGAGGCGCAATTCGCGGTAGGTAATCACCAGAAAATTGCCACACCCACATGCCGGGTCCAGGAATTTCAGGGTAGATAGCTTTTTGTGGAATTGCGCCAATTGTTTTGCATGGCCTTTTACTTTATTAAACTCCGCATAAAGATCATCCAGAAACAGCGGTTTGATGAGTTTGAGAATGTTCTTTTCTGATGTGTAGTGCGCCCCCAGATTTCTTCGCTCTACCGGGTTCATCACCGCCTGAAACATGGAACCAAAGATGGCAGGTGATATTTTTGACCAATCGAGGTAACTGCATTCCAAAAATATGTCGCGCATGGCCGCATCGAAATCCGGTATCTCTACGGTTTCGGCAAATATGCCGCCATTGACATAAGGAAAACGTTGTAAGTCTTCATCTAAAATTGAGGAGCGATTTTCTATGGATTTATTTAATGTCTGGAATATTTTGTTGAAATGCATGCCCAAATCCGAGCCATCGGGATTGGTGCGATCCTCGATATATTGAAGTAGAATGTCGCGATCAAATATCCCCGCATCATCAGCAAATAAGCAAAATACCAGGCGCACAAGGTATATTTCCAATTGATGCCCCTCAAACCCATATTCTTCCAGCTTGTCATGGAGCATGCCAATCAGTTGGGCCGCCTTTATGTTTACAGGATCCTGCTCTACAATTTTGTGTTCTTGATAGCCAGCTATAAAACCAAAAAGCCGGACATGCTGAAATAGGTCTATCAAGTGAAATTCATGCTCGCTTCTATCTTCGAGGTCATACAATTTGAATCGATCAAAATCGGATACCAGAATGTATCTGGGCAATTCATGGTCTTTTAATCCAGGAAAATAATCAATTGCTTGTTCATACGCTTTGTCCAGATCTTTGCCTCGGGATTTGTGCTCGACCAATAACATACCCTTCCAGAACAAGTCAATAAACCCCTGGTTGCCTCCATGCTTTTTTACCGGTTCTTCAAAAGAAGCTACACGCTTCCGGTCCATACCAAAGACCGAAAAGAAGTCATTCCAAAACGAATCTTTTTCTGCTCGTTCGCGCTGTTCATTTTTCCATTTTTTGGAATAGGCAACAGCATTTTTTCTTATTTGATTCCAGCTTAAAGGCATGATTAAAAAATTACTTATTGGGTTTTATTGTATGAATCCCAATGTACGAAAAAACGCAATACGCTTATTCATTTAATTTTTAATCGTGCCCTTTTAAAATAATAATTGATTTGATGGTATTTGATAAATTACCGAAATTGTCCAATGATATTTGTAATTGAGTATGAGAAACCTAAAATGAAATAAATTGGCTGAAGGATTAAAAATATCCAGGGGGATATCCAGAGAAGAAATCTACAAGGAGATTATCCCGCAAATCAATGCACTGATTGCTGGAGAAAATGACATAGTCGCTAATCTGGCAAATGTTTCTGCTGTTCTGAAAGAAGCATTCGGGTTTTTATGGATCGGGTTTTATATCATAAAAGAAAGTGAATTGGTCCTTGGCCCATTTCAAGGTACGGTGGCTTGCACAAGAATTCAAAAAGGAAGGGGAGTTTGCGGAAAAGCCTGGCTGGATAAAGAGGCAATTATTGTACCCGATGTCGACCAGTTTCCGGGGCATATTGCGTGTAGCTCCCGATCCCGATCTGAAATTGTTTTGCCTGTTTTTCTCAAAGAAGAAGTCTATGCAGTCCTTGATATTGACAGCGAAAAATTGAGTGATTTTTCTGAAATTGATAAGAAATATTTAAATGCAATCATTCAATTAATTGAAGCAAAAATTGTGAATGAATTTAGTAATTGACACACTATTTTTACCTAAAACTCAACTAGCATCAGGGTTCTTTTTTTGATATTTGCAGGAGCAATGCCACAAATCACGACAGCATTGTCACTGAGCCAGCAGGAATATTTTTTAGTGAATTCATACTTTTTGTCAGGCAGCAAGTTGGTAGTTTTTATCAATGACCCATCAATGGTATTGATATCCATTATATAGAAATTTCCACCTTTAGAATTTTCGTGAATAAGTAATTTTAGGGTATCTTCATTTAACTTAGGAATGAATGATAGCCCTAAAGTATTTGCCTGACTAAACTGGGTTTTTTGAATGTTTTTTTTCCATTTTAGTTCTCCACTTTCTGTGAAACAATAAAGTAAGATATCTCCCCCGAAATAAAATTTATCTTCATTTTGTGTGTGCTCCCAGGGTAAATTTTCGCTTACCGAATTTTTATGAAAATCAGTAGTTTTTTCAAGATTTTCAAAAAGTAATATCACATCATTTTTAGTATTTACTATGCTTTTTACCAGTCTGAATTTATCCAATATCTCTGGAGTTTTGAGGTACTTCTTTTTTTGATTTAGAGTGGTTACATAATAATTTTCATATAAAGATTGAATCTCATTATTTCTGAAATTTTGATTATAAGAAAACATTACTGATTTCAATATCACATTTACACCAGTTACATTAAATCCAATAAGCTCTTCATCAATCAATGCAGCAAAAGAAATGAAGTATGAACTGGCACTTTGTCTGATTATCTCAATATTTCCAATATTATCAACAGGTCTTTCAAAGAAAAAATTATTATTTACCTTACTCATTTCCTGGGTGTTGGCACTCCAAAAATAAGTCTCTGTTTTGAAGTTTGATGCCTCAGTCACAGCCAGTAATAAATCACCGTCATTGCTCAGATGAATTGCGTGCGATTTCGGATTGGCTAATAATTCAGGTTGCAGATAGTATTGATTAATAGGCGTTTCATTTCCTATTTCAAATATCTGAAATGCTATACTTTTATCATTGTCGTGATTTACCAAGTAATTATAAATCACAAATTTAGATCTGTCTTCACTAAAAGATAATTTTGGAGAAAATCCTGTTTTTTTCTCCATACCGAAAACATAATTGGTAGCAGGTGACTCAGTGCCATCATTTAGGCTAAAATATCTAAAGGTTACCCTGATCTGCTTTTTTTCTTCGATGGTCGTTATGCAAAAAGTTACGAATTTATCGTCCTTGACAAACGCCTGCGGTGTACTTTCATATTTATTAAATTCAATAGTTTTTTCCCACTTTTCGAAAAAATATTGATCGTACCTGCCAAGTTTCATATTGTTTTTTTTTACCTCAGCAAGCATAATAAATTCCTTATTGCCCAGTGAAAATGTGTTGGCGACATCGTATGGAAGAAATGATTTTTTATAAGAAAAATCTTCTTCAGAAAAAATGGACTGCCCAAAGCTTACTAAGGGTATAAAAAATAATACAAGGAAAAAATATGGCCTTGCCTTCGAATACTTGGTACTACATACTGTGTACTTTGCACTCAATATCAGGTTTTGGGGAATAGTCATATTATCATCTTAAAAAATGCAAATAACAAAAATGTTCTTTGTTAAACTTCTTCAGCCTCAACAGATTTCACTTCAGGGATCATGGATTTTAGAAGGTTTTCGATGCCGGATTTTAGTGTGACGGTTGCGGAGGGGCATCCGCTGCAAGCACCTTGCAAAAATACCTTTACAACTCCATCTTCGAAAGATTTATATTCTATAGCTCCACCATCTTGCTCAACTGCGGGCTTGACATATTCATCAAGCAAACCTCTGATTTTTATATCCATGTCGGTTTCTTCTGCCTTTTCTTCTATCGCAGATTCCTCTAATATTGGTTTTCCGGTAAGGAGATAATTTTTGATATGCTCCTTCAGTTCATCCTGAATTTCCAGCCATTGCTTGTCTTCAGTTTTGGTGACGGTTATAAAATTGCTCATATAAAAAACCCTGCTCACATAACTATAACCAAACAATTCTGTAGCTAATGGCGCATGTTTTGCACTTTCTAAATCCGGAAAATCAAAATTTTGTCCCGGTTGTACAAGCATATAATCCACCACGAACTTCAATGAATTAGGGTTTGGATTTGCTTCTATATAAATATTAATTGTTTTATTTTCCATGTCTTACTTTTCTATCTATAATTTCTCTATATCACTTTATGCAAAATTATAATTAAGGCCTTCTCTGCCAAATCAATAATTCAAATTTTTAGTGTGATGTCACTTATTGTTATTAACTCCTTTTCACCCAACTTGTTCTCCTTCAGAGCTCGCTACGGTCATAGCAACTGTTGCATCTCCGGTGATATTTACTACTGTTCTCAACATGTCGAGCGGACGGTCAGGTGCGACAATCAAAGCTAATCCAGCTGCGGGGATTCCTGCTGCTTCCAGCACAATTACCAACATGACCATGCCGGCTCCCGGTACTCCCGCAGAACCAATAGAGGCAAGAACTGCCGTAGTTACAATGGCAAGTTGACTCACTAAACTAAGCTCTAACCCCATGGCATGAGCAATAAAAACTGCTGCTACACTTTGATACAAACTCGTGCCATCCATATTGATGGTTGCGCCCAAAGGCAACACAAAACTGCTAACCTCCTCAGAAACATTAAGTTTTTTTTCTACACACTCCATAGTTACCGGAAGCGTCGCCGAGCTACTACTTGTGCTAAAACCCAGTAATTGGGCATCTCTGATTCCTTTGAAAAAAACTTTGTAGCTGACTTTTGTAAAGATTTTTAGTATGGTTGGGTACACGATCAAGATCATGATCAACAAGCCAATCACGACTGTAAGGGCATAGAGCATCAAGGCGCTTAAAATCTCCAGTGCTTTAGAAGGATCATTACCGGCTATCTCAACTATCAGGGTAGAAATTAGTGCAAAAACTCCATAGGGAGCTATCATCATGATATAGTGGATGATCTGGATAACCACATCATTCAAACCCTGAAAAAACCCAACAACAATATGTTTCTTGTCAGATTTTATTTGCAAAATGGCGATGCCGAATATGATGGCAAAGAATACTATTTGCAACATATTGGAATTCTTTGAAGCCGCATTAAATAGATTGTCGGGAATTATATTTACCAATGGTTGTAGCGGCCCTTCGTCTTTGAACTGATTGGCGACATTTGTCTTTTGTACGGCATCTTGCTCAAACATACCCATCAATTCTGTCCTGGTACTTTCGGTGATTATTTTTCCGGGCTCTATCGCGTTCACAATCAAAAGACCTATCGTGGTAGCTAGGATGGTAGTAATCATATAAATGCCAATGGTCTTTCCTCCCATTCTCGAAAGCTTGGATATGTCGCCCAAGTTGGACACTCCCACTATCAAACTTGCAAGAATCAATGGCATGGCCACCATTTTTAGGGCATTGACAAAAATGGTTCCGAATGGTTTGATATAATGAATTACAAAAATATTTGGGATACCGGTAAATATGCACAACAGACCAAAAAGTAGGCCTAGTACTAATCCGAGCATTATTTTCGTGTGGAGAGGAAGTCTTTTTTTAGGCATGGATTCCTTTTTAAATATTTTAAATTAAATACTCGCAGACTTATTCAACAAATAAAAATCTGCAATTACCAAAGCGGCCATGGCTTCTACGATGGGTACAGCTCTGGGCACTACGCAAGGATCGTGTCGGCCTTTGCCTGAAACAATTGTTTTATTCCCATCCTTGTCGATACTTTCCTGGTCTTTCATTATTGTAGCCACAGGCTTGAAGGCGACATTAAAATAAATATCCTGGCCATTGGAAATACCTCCCTGAATACCTCCGGAATGATTTGTTTTGGTAACTATTTTCCCATCCTGGTTTTCAAAAATATCGTTGTGTTCAGAACCCAACATTTTCACCCCTTCAAAACCGCTGCCATATTCAAATCCTTTTACGGCATTGATGCTGAGCATCGCTTTGCCCAATTCGGCATGAAGCTTGTCAAATACTGGTTCTCCCAAGCCGACAGGTGTTCCTTTGATCACGCAACTCACCATACCTCCAATCGTATCCTGATTTCTTCTTGTTTGATCGATTAACTCAATCATCTTGTTCGCTATTTGCTCATCCGGGCATCTGACAATATTGCTTTCGGTCATGGATAAATCCAGCTCGTTGTATGCCTTTTGGAGCTTTATATTTCCCGCCTGAGAAACGTAGGCATTGATCTCAACGCCAATGTGATTTAAAAATAATTTGGCAATGGCCCCGGCAGCGACTCTTGCAGCAGTTTCTCTTGCTGAGCTTCTTCCTCCTCCCCGATAGTCACGATTGCCATATTTTTCCTGATAGGTATAGTCTGCGTGTGAGGGTCTGAATTTTTCGGCTATATGCGAATAGTCATTGCTTTTTTGATCTTCATTATGGATGACAATGGCTATTGGTGTTCCGGTTGATTTTCCTTCAAAAACACCGGAAAGAATTTCCATCTTATCACCTTCCTGGCGTTGCGTAGTTATTTTCGATTGGCCCGGCTTACGTCGGTCTAATTCTTTTTGAATAAAACTTTCATCAATTTCCAGGCCGGAAGGGCAACCATCAATCGCAACGCCAATTGCTTTGCCGTGAGATTCTCCAAAAGTTGTAATCCTGAATTTTGTTCCGTAGGTGTTTCCCATTATTTTTTAAAAATAAAGAATATTGTAAGGATCAACATTACTGCAATAAAAATATTGGCTATCAGTTTCACAATGCCCTCCTTGTTTACATTTTCCAATTTATTGTTTTCAATGTCAATGATATTATAAAATGACCCCAAATCATTGGAAGAAATAGATACATTTTTTTTGCTTTCTCCTGATACCACAACATTAATGTTTGATACCAAAGTATCATATTTTTCTTCATAAGGATCAAAGTAAATCATGGATATGTAATCACCAAGATCGAATGTTCCCGGTTCTTTTGGTATTGCATAATAATTAAAGCTTTTTGATCCCCTTACTTTATTATTACTTCTTCTGATGTTTTGACGGATATTGGGTGAATAAAAATCAAAATTGGATGATTCTACAACAAGTGGATTGTCAATTGCAGAGATGTTGCCTTCTCCCTGAACTGTAAATTGATAAGTAAAACTTTGTCCGGTATTTAACGATTTGCCAGAAATTTCTTCGTTTAAAAAATACTTTCCTACTGCCACCCGATCTTTCAGTGGATGTGGAGGTAGGTCTTTAATCGAGACTGTTTTTGCTTTTGTGGTAAATATTTTGCTTTGAGCTTGTCTGGATCTGCCAAAAAATGATGGGTTTTTGGCGACTTTGTACTTGATCATATTTAATTGCACAGAAGGAAATCTAATAGGCTCATTATTCAAAGGGAAAAAAGAAGCTTGAAAAAGCTTGAAATGTCCATATTGCTTATTGCCAATTTCAACAGTCTCGCGATTGAGGTTGGTTATTTTAAAATTTTCTTCCCAGCAATTTGCAGGGGTTATCTTTTTCTTTATTTCTGCCAGCTGCTCAGAAATATCATTTGGCCAATCCAAATCAGCTTGATTTGTTGATGAGACATAAAACCCAAGTGTCACCGTAAATCCTTCTCCGACAAAAACTTCATTTTTATCAATTGTTAAAGCAAGAAAAGCGTCTTCCTTTATTTCTATAAACTCCTGAGGTTTTCTTCTACCAAAAAATTCTTCAAATGGATCGTATGAAAAAGGGTCGTACCTTTTTTGTTGTTGAATGGCCGGGCCAACTGTAACTCTCTTCCCTGGAGAATTGATAGGTTTATCATTAACTCTAATCTTAAATGGTTTGATTACCACAACTCCCTCCTGGACAGGCACATAGTTTTGGATAATGCTTTGCGTAGTGGAATATTGACCATTGATAATATTTGTAGATGAAGAGGTTGATTGCCCTACTCTATTGAATCCTTGGACCTCTGGAAAGTTATCAATACTTTTTATTCTTTCATTTTGTGCTTCAATAGTTATTGTAAATGCCTGATTCAGAGCGATCTTGTTTGGGCCCAAAATAATTTTAATATTTTGGGCATAGTTTTTAGCACAAAATATTAAAATTATCGTAATAGATATAAGAAAGCGTTTCCCAATCATATTCATTTTTTTAAAAATTATAATGACTCAGCATTTATTATTAGTTTAAAAACTGCAAATTTATTAGAAAGGTATGATAAGAGGAAATTTAATTGAAAAATGAATAGGTCAGTTACGACAATATTTTGTATTTTGAAGAATAATTTTTAATCTCCTTAACCAATTTTATTCCATGCTAAAGTATGCTAAAGAAATTTTAACAAAAGTTAGTTTTGACGCACGACTTTTTGAGAAGGAACTGAAAAAGGCAATTAAATTGCTTATTCCCGGTGAAATCAATGACCTCAAAAATTGGTGCCATGAGAATTTCGGCAAGTTATATAGTACGCTCATCAACAGGTGCTTTAAACTGCATTTAAATTAAAAATCCAAACCCTGCACATTGCGGGGTTTTTCATTAGGCGTTTTTTGTACAAATTCAATATTGCGCATCAGCCCCTGATATTTTGTTCGCTTTATTGGGGAATCCTTTAGTACCTTTTTAAATATTTCCTCTGTAATTTCTTCCCAATTGCCCTTTGTCAAATCATCTACTCCTTTTCCTTTTATAAAAGCAGGTTCTTTATGCTTTTTCGAAAACCTATTCCATGGACAAACATCCTGGCAGATGTCACACCCAAATATCCAGTTATCAAATTTGCCAATAAATTCTTTGGGAATTGCTTTTTTCAATTCTATGGTTAAATACGAAATGCATTTGCTGCTATCTAAAATTCCCTCATCAACAAAAGCATCTGTCGGGCAGGCGTCAAGACATTTGGTGCACGTTCCGCAATAGTCTTTAATCGGTCCATCATACTCCAGTTCTAAATCAATAATAAGTTCGGCCAAAAAAAAGAAGCTGCCCTGGTTTTTATTGATCAAGAGGGTATTTTTACCAATCCAGCCAAGCCCGCTCTTGGCCGCCCACTGCCTTTCCATTACCGGTGCAGAATCGACAAAAACTCTGCCATTTATATCTCCAATATTTTCAATCAGGTAGTTGAAGAAGGTCTTTAACTTATCTTTTATAACAAAATGATAGTCCCTTCCAAAAGCGTATTTCGCTATTTTATACTTAGAATTATCTTCCTGCCCGGGATAATAATTGTAAGATAGGGACACTACTGATTTGGCTCCGGAAACCAATTTTGTTGGATCAAGCCGAAGGTCAAAATGGTTATCCATGTATGCCATTTTTCCATGAAACCCTTTGGAAAGCCATGCTTCTAATTTTGGTTCCTCACCTTCAAGTTTCTCAGCTTTTGAAATACCACAATAATCAAAACCAAGTTCAGCGGCTTTTTGCTTTAAGAGCAAAGTGTGTTTTTCTGACGAGGAGTATTTCACATCAATTGAAAAGTGCTCCGGTCTTTCCGGGCATTTCTAATCCAAGGTGTTTATATGCCAATGCCGTAGTTTCTCTTCCCCTTGACGTGCGCTTGATATATCCTTCCTGGATCAGGAATGGTTCGTAAACCTCTTCGATTGTTTCACCTTCTTCGCCACATGCTGTTGCAATGGTAGAAATGCCTACCGGCCCGCCACTAAATTTTTCTATTATCGTGCGCAAAATTCGATTGTCCATATCGTCCAGTCCATGCTGATCTACATTGAGGGCCTTTAACGCCATCTCAGCAATTTTTTTTGTAATGGTTCCATCACCTTTTATTTGAGCAAAATCTCTCGTTCGACGGAGTAAATTATTCACGATTCTTGGCGTGCCTCGGCTTCTTCTGGCGATCTCTATTGCTGCATCATCATTTGTGGGGCAATCAAGAATTTTTGCAGAGCGATGTACGATTTTTGTCAGTAGCTCGGCATTGTAGTATTCCAGTCTGGCATTGATTCCAAACCTTGCCCTCAAGGGAGAAGTCAGTAATCCTGCACGTGTTGTTGCCCCCATCAAGGTGAATGGGTTTAAGCTGATTTGAACTGACCTGGCATTGGGCCCGGAATCCAGCATAATATCAATTTTATAATCTTCCATAGCAGAGTATAGATATTCCTCCACTACTGGATTTAATCTATGGATTTCGTCAATGAACAATACATCACCGGTATCCAGGTTGGTGAGTAAGCCTGCCAAATCACCCGGTTTGTCCAGTACGGGACCTGAAGTTATTTTTAAATTTGATTTTAGTTCATTGGATATAATATGAGAAAGTGTCGTTTTCCCAAGACCAGGAGGGCCATGAAGCAACACATGGTCAAGAGGTTCATTTCTTTGCAGTGCTGCCTGAACAAAAATTTTTATGTTGTCAATAACTTTTTCCTGGCCAAAAAAGTCTTCAAAAGTTTGAGGTCTCAGGGCTTTTTCAAATTCTTTTTCTACAGGATTCTCATCTGGCAATTCACCACTTAAATAGTCTTCTCTCATATTATAAATAGATCAGGTCGCTAAGATATGTCTTTGAAAGACAAAAGAAAAAAGCTATCTAAAATTTGAAAGTTTCGGTAAGCAAATGTTAAAAAATCTTAATAATTTGATTGATTAAGTTGAAATTTTTAATTTCAGTAAATCTTTCTATTGCCATACATTGAGGGCAATTTTAGTTTTTAGAAAATTTAAACAATTAACACAGATAACTTAATCGACCCCTACTATGAAAACTTCAAAAATCCAACTCTTGGTAGTTGCAACATTACTTATTATTATAACAGGTAGTTGCAACATTGATAAAGAGCAACAAGAAACATCATTGTCAATAGATTTTGAAAAGTATAAACTTGAAAATGGTCTTCAGGTCATTTTGCATCAGGATCATTCCGATCCCATTGTTTCACTAGCTGTTGTTTATCATGTTGGCTCGAATAGAGAAAAAGTAGGCCGTACAGGGTTTGCACACCTCTTTGAACATATGCTTTTCCAAAAATCTGAGAATGTTGGCGAAGATCAATTCTTTAAGATTATTCAGGATGCAGGCGGCACATTAAATGGATTTACTTTTGAAGATGGTACGGCCTATTATGAAGTTGTACCAAAGAGTGCTATTGAAACAATTATGTGGCTGGAATCTGATCGTATGGGATTTTTTAAGAACACGATCACTGAAAGTGGATTTGCCAATCAACAAGATGTCGTGCTCAATGAAAAAAGACAAAGAGTAGATAATAACCCGTACGGCCATACAAATTATGTAATTCATAAAGCAATATTTCCCAAAGATCATCCTTACAATTGGCAAGTGATTGGAGAAATGGAAGATTTAAAAAATGCTACCGTTGAAGATGTTATTGAGTTTTATGATAATTTTTATGGTCCAAATAATGCCACAATAGTTATCGCGGGTGATTTTGAATCAGAGCCCACCAAGGCATTGGTTGAAAAGTATTTTGGAGAAATAAAAAAAGGGAGAGATGTTCTTCCGATGGATGTTCAGACCGTGTCTCTTGATGCAACCAAAAAATTGTATCACGAAGATAATTTTGCGACAGTCTCTCAATTAAATATGGTTTGGCCATCGGCCGAGCAATACAGTGACGATGCTTACGCATTAAACTTTTTGGCCAAGATATTATCTGATGGAAAGAAGGCACAATTATACAAAGTTATAGTAAAAGAAAAAGAGCTTACCTCCAGAACAACAGCCTATAATCACGCTATGGAGTTGGCGGGAATATTCAGAATATCAATTACGGCCAATCAAGGTAAAAGTCTGGATGATATCGAAAAAGCAATATTTGAATCTTTCCAAAGATTGGAAAAAGACAGTATTTCAAATGTTGACGTTGAGCGTGTGAAAGCTGGATTAGAAAATGGTTTTTATAATGGGCTACAGAGTATTCTTAATAAATCGTTTCAACTGGCCATGTACAATACTTTTGTTGGTGATCCGGGATATGTGCAACGCGACATTGATAGAATAAGAGCTGTGTCGGTTGAAGATATTTGGCGGGTTTATAATAAATATATCAAAGGTAAGCCTTATGTTGTTACGAGTTTTGTACCAAAAGATCAGCTTGATTTTATAGTTGATGGTTCGGTAAAAGCCGATGTTGTAGAAGAAGTGATAAAAGAGAATAATGAAGTTGATGAAGTCTCAAAAGATGAAAAGGAAATCGAAAAAACACCTTCAGCGTTTGATAGGTCATTAAAGCCAGCAGAAACAGCTCCTCCAGGTTTAAACTTACCACAAACCTGGACTGCCACACTGGATAACGGACTAATGGTTTTAGGAATTGAAAATCGCGAATTGCCTTTGGTAGAGTTTGCACTTGTATTGGATGGTGGTCATCAGTTTGACACGCCGGAGAAAAATGGAGTAGCAAATCTTATGACAGATATTATGATGGAAGGAACAGCCACCAAGACTCCCGAAGAGCTTGAAGAAGAAATAGATTTGTTGGGTTCCAGAATATCCATGAGTACTGGTAAATTAAGCATAAGTGTAAGAGCCAGTTCGCTTTCAAGAAACTTTGAGAAAACGATTAAACTTATTGAAGAATTGATGCTCGAACCGAGGTGGGATGAGGAGGAGTTTGACAGAATCAAAACGAAAACTATCAATGATTTAAAAAGAAGCCAGGCTTATCCCGGCTACATTTCTCATCTTGTTTTCAGTGAAAAAATTTACGGTGAAGATAATATAATGAGTCTGCCTACTTCAGGAACTCCCGAAACTATTGAATCGATTACCATTGATAATTTAAAAACTTTTTATACAAATTATTATAGTCCAAATCTCACGCGAATTCATGTCGTTGGAAATATTACGAAGGATGAAGCGCTAGAGGCATTGGCTGGTTTGGGCAACAGATGGGAACAAAATGAAGTTGAAATTCCATCATTTCCCAATCTGGATAGACCAACGAATAATGCATTGTATTTTGTTGATATTCCCAATGCCAAACAGTCTGTTATCAATATTGGTTATCTGGCGATGTCAAGAGAAGATCCGGATTTTTACCCTTCAAAAGTTATGAATTACAAACTTGGCGGATCATTTAGTGGAAACATAAATTTAATATTAAGAGAAGAGAAAGGATATACCTATGGAGCCAGAACATATTTTGCCGGATCTAAAATAAAAGGCCCTTTTACAGCTTCGTCGAGTGTCAGAACCAATGTCACCTACGAATCTGTTGAGATATTTAAGGAAGAAATGAAAAAATACAGGGAAGGCATAAGTGAAGAAGATTTGAAATTCACTAAAAATTCAATGATCAAATCAAACGCCAGGGCAATGGAAACGCTTTGGTCGAAAATGGATATCCTCAGAACGATGAGCAATTATCATTGGGATGTCACCTATATTAAAGATGATGAAGACATCATACGAAATTTGACGCTGGAGCAGCATAAAGAATTGGCACAGAAATATATCACCCCTGATAAGATGATATATGTGATTGCGGGAGATGCCGCTACACAATTCGATAAGTTGAAAGATATGGGTTTCGATGAGGTTTATTTATTAGATAAAGAGGGAAAGCCCAATAACTCAAACAAAACCAATAAATAGCAATAGCCAAATCTTCAGTCGTAGGAGGGTCTTCTTTCATTCGATCTACCTCTTTCGCAGGGTCCTTTGTAAGAGACCCTGCGTGGACGAAAATATATACCCAATGGATGCTGCTGGGAAAATGATAGACTTTTTTCATTGTTGGGTTTTTGAAGGGTATGGTGTGGGTAGATTCTTATGAACCGAATGATGCAGGCCAGCTATTTGTTAAATAACTCAAAGAAGCAATAAAAACACATCATTCCTCAAAATAATATTACTAACTTTACTTACTCAATGCCGACAATATTATTAATAGACGGGTTCAGGTTTTTCTTTTTCTCAGATGAGGGCAGTGAGCCTTGCCATATTCATATCAAAAAAGGAGGAGCAAGGGGCAAAATTTGGCTTAACCCTGAAATTGAGGAAAACTACTATTACGGGTTTACCGAACAGGAAAAACGTAAAATACGTAATATTGTTGAAGAGCATTATGAGTATCTAATTCAAAAATGGGATGAATACTTCAAATAAAATCATTGATAAGCGAGCTACAGATCCAATAGACCGACTCATATTTGATGGTAGGCTAAGGATAAAGACTTTATGGTTTGATCAAGACCTTGACTTACTTGTGGTATTACTGAATAACAAAAAAATTATTAAACGACCAATCTCAGATTTTAGCAGGCTCAAAAGTGCATCTAAAACCCAATTGGATAATTTTGAAAATGACGGTATTGGTATCTATTGGCCAGATATTGATGAGGACTTGAGTTTAAGAGGTTTTTTGAAGTATGAACTTGCCCACTTTACTGAAAAAGTGGCATAAATTCCATCGTCTTTCCATTTAGTTTTCTGGATTACCAAGCTAATTCAGTTTCAAAAAACTAAGTACTAGCTTGATTTTGCCATTATTATTTCTCCAAAATCAGTAAAATATCTGTTTTCCATTTTCATGAAAAAATATGCGTTCTTCTTTGCATGGAATACGTGTGCAATTGTACGCCAAAATCCAAATCTTCAGTCGTAGCAGGGTCTTCTGTCATTCGATCTACCTCTTTCGCAGGGTCCTTTGTAAGAGACCCTGCGTGGACAAAAGCAACAGCCAAATTTTCCGAACAATTCATCCCATCAAATGATCCTGGGGGAATGATAGACTTTTTCATTGCTGGGTTTTTGAAGGGTATGCTTTAGATATATGCTTGCAAACCTCAGACAGATACTGGAAAATCCGGTGATTTTAGATAGCGAGCAGTCGGGCAAAAAGAATCGGGGCAGGCAAGGTCCGGCAATTGCAGATAGCAGCCAACCCTTTAGATCAAAAGGCATCTTTGGTTTAAGAGGCAAGGTTTTATAATCAGAAAATTTACATAATATTCAACACCTGTTCTTTAATTTTTTCGAGTTCTTCTTTCATGTTCACGACCAGCTTTTGCATAGCGGCATCATTGGCCTTTGAGCCGATGGTGTTTATTTCCCGACCGATTTCCTGAGCGATAAAACTCATCTTTTTCCCCAGAGATTCTTCATGGTTGAGTATCTCCATAAAATAATTCAGATGACTGGATAATCTGACTTTTTCTTCACTGATATCAAGTTTTTCTATATAGTATATGAGTTCTTGCTCAAGCCTGTTCACATCAAGATCCTCTCGTTTGACAAATTCTCGTAAGTTATTGTTGAGTCTTGACTTTACTCTTTCTATCCGACTCGGGTCGAGTTTCAATACTTCTTCAAGATTATTTTCTATGGATTTAATGTAACTTTTCAGATTTTCAGTCAGCACTGCACCCTCTTGCACTCTAAAATCATCACAACTAGCTATGGCTTCTTTAATCACCGGAAAAATTATATCCCACTCCTCATCTCTATCATTTTCACTGTCAATGTTCGAAATTACATCTGGAAATTGAATGGCCAATTTAAAAATCTCATTGCTGTCTGATTCAACACCGCCTGAAAGATGCTTGAGCTTTTTATAATATTCATTAAACAAGGCTTCGTCAATCTCTACTTTAGTTGTGTTTTCTTTTTTATTAGAAAACTCAAAAGTAATGCTAACCTTCCCTCTCCCCATTTGCTCGCTGACATAATTCCTCAACGGAATTTCCTTGTCATTGAAGTATCTGGGCAGCCGAAAAGATATATCTAAGAATTTTGAATTTAGAGATTTTACTTCAGCTGAGATCGTATAGGTTTCATCTTCAAAACGGGCCTGCCCGTATCCTGTCATTGACTTATTCATAAATAATATTAATTTTTTATTAATTTCCTTTTGTACATCTGAATTGTGTTTTGGATTCCATAATACAATGCATCACAAATTAATGCATGACCGATAGATACTTCATCTATGTATGGAATCCGTTCTATCAGATATTGGAGATTTTCCAGACTTAAATCATGGCCGGCATTGATACCAATACCTAATTCTTTTGCTCTTTTTGCGGCATCAACAAAATCCCTGATCGCTTCTTCTTTGTTGGATTTATAATTGGTCGCATACGGTTCTGTGTACAACTCAATGCGATCGGCACCAATTTCTTTTGCAGCTTCAATTATTTTTATTTTTGGCTCTACAAATATCGAAGTCCTTATCCCTTCATTTTTTAATTGGCTTATGGTTTTTTTGAGAAACTCCTGATGCTTAATAGTATCCCATCCGGCATTGGAAGTAATTGCCTCTGGAGGATCTGGAACCAGCGTGGCTTGGTGTGGCTTCACTTTACTCACCAATTCCAAATATCTTTCATCGGGATATCCTTCAATATTAAATTCGGTTGACACAACGTTCTTTAAATCCATCACGTCTTGATACCTGATATGTCTTTCGTCTGGCCTTGGATGTACGGTAATTCCTTCGGCGCCAAATTTCTCACAGTCAATGGCCATTTGCGCCACATTGGGCATGTCATGGCCTCTGGCGTTTCTGAGGGTTGCAATCTTATTTATATTTACACTTAACTTGGCCATTTTTTGTCAGTAAAAACAATAACTTTGCGGCAAGATAAGGATATTAATTATGAGTTTAAAAGAACAAATCGAGGCAGGCATGAAAAAAGCCATGCTTGAAAAGAACAAAGATGATTTGCGAGCTCTTCGAGCAATCAAATCAATGATTCTTCTTGCCCAAACAGACAAAGGTGCCGGGGAAAACCTGAGCCCTGATACAGAATTGAAAATTTTGCAAAAAGCTGCCAAGCAACGGGCAGATAGCTTAACGCTCTATAAGGAACAGAATAGAAACGACCTTGCCGAAATAGAACAAGCTGAATTGGACGTGATAAAAAGATATCTTCCTGAGCAAATGTCGGAACAGGAGGTTGAAAATATTGTGGCCGATATTATTAGTAAAACAGGAGCTAGCTCCATGCGAGACATGGGCAAAGTGATGGGTATGGCAAGTAAAGAGCTGGCCGGCAAAGCTGATGGGAAATCTATATCTATCGTTGTAAAAAAGCTTTTGTTATAAAACACAGAATTCAGGAGTCGCCTATCTGCCTCACTGGTCAATATCAATTAGTTAAGCCGGTGCGTCATTGCAAGGCACAGCCTATCCCGTTTTTTCGGGAAAGCCATTTCTTATTGAAGTCTCCAGTGACGGAGCTTAACTTATTGACATTCGCCTCACTGGTAGGTTCATGGGAAAGCAATTATTATTATATAAAATTCCAATCGTAAATTTTTACATTTAGAAATTGAGTACAGCAGATATTATCATCATTGTATTCCTCATCCTTGGCGCATATAGTGGCTTTAAAAAGGGACTTATTCTTGAACTAATTGCTATTGCTGCATTTATTCTTGCGATTTTAGGAGGGTTTAAACTACTCCACTTCGGTATGGAATATATATCTAAAATGTATGATGGTTTTGGAAATTTACTGCCATTTGTGGCGTTTATAGTTCTTTTTGTGCTGATTTTGATTGTCGTAAACATGATAGGCAAGATTCTGAAAAAATTAATAGATTGGACTCCACTGGGTATTTTAGATAATTTTGCAGGCGCCATATTGGGAGCTGCAAAGTTTGCGCTGGCGATCAGTATATTACTTTGGGTGATGTCGAGCCTCGACATTAATATGCCCAATTATATCACAAAAAATTCGAAGATATTGCCTCTTGTTTCTGATTTCGCCTCGCAGGTAGGTAATTTTATATCTGCCATTTTCCCTTCATTTGATAGTTTTATTAAAACCCTGGAAGAATTATTTGAAACCTTCACATCTTGATACTTGTTATCGACAACTACGATTCTTTTACATTTAATCTGGTTGATTATTTTCACCAGTTAGGTATCGATGTGGAGGTACATAGAAATGATGTTTCTTTAGACAAATTGTGCGCAGATAGATACAATGCTCTAGTACTTTCTCCCGGCCCTGGAAAACCGGCAAATGCAGGAAACTTAATGCAGGTACTGGATTATTGCCATGATAAAATACCTGTTTTGGGAATTTGTCTTGGGCATCAGGCGATTTGCCAATTTTTCACGGGAGAAATTGCAAAAGCGCAAAAGCCCATGCATGGGAAAATATCAATGGTTTATCATAATGGAGATGAATTGTTTGCCAATGTCCCTTCAAATTTTAATGTGGTAAGATATCATTCTCTCATATGCAATAAGCTCTCAGACCAAATGCAAGTATTGGCTAAAACTGATATTGGAGAAATCATGGCGGTAAGGCATAAAAGTTTGCCGATTTTTGGTCTTCAATTTCATCCGGAGGCCGAACTGACACAATTCGGATTAGACATTTTAAGGAATTGGATAAATATTAATTCCGTATCCAATTGAATTATTTATAAATTAAGACTATTTTTCAATCGAAACGTTTGAATATAAAGATATTATGCCTTTTGAAATTAAAGAAATAGGGAAGTACAAATATATTCAGGAAGGAACAGGAGAAAATCTCGTTCTTCTTCATGGCTTGTTTGGAGCATTGAGCAACTGGGATTCGGTGATCGACAGATTTAAAAATAGGTTCAAGATAATAATTCCGCTGTTGCCGATTTACGAATTGCCATTTAGAAAAGTTGGCCTCGATGCGTTGGTCGATCATATAGAAGGATTTTTTGAATTAAAAAAGCTCGATAAGCTTAATCTGATGGGCAATTCTCTGGGTGGGCATGTCGCCTTGATCTATGCCTTGAAATGGCAACAAAAAGTTCAGAAATTAATTTTAACCGGCAGTTCTGGATTGTTCGAAAATGCAATGGGAGGTTCTTTTCCAAGGCGCGGTAGCTATGAATATATCAAGGAGAGAGCAGAATATACTTTTTATGACCCTAAGAGTATTTCTGAGGAGTATATCTTAGAAATTTTTGAAACTACCAAGAGCATTCATAAATGCCTGAATATTGTAGCTATAGCTAAATCAGCGCAAAGACACAATATGGCCAATGAAATTTCAGAAATAAAAATTCCTACCTTATTAATTTGGGGCTTAAACGATACCATAACTCCACCCATCGTGGCGCACGAATTTAATCGCTTAATTCCAAATTCTACCTTAAGATTTGTTGATAAATGTTGCCATGCTCCAATGATGGAACAGCCGGAAAAATTTAATGATATCATGAGTGAATTCTTACTAAATGAAACTGTGTTGTCATGAAAGCTTCAGAGCTTATAAATCAGATGATACCGGCGCTAAAACTTAGCGATACTGCCGATAAGGCAATCCTTTGGATGGAGGAGATGAAAACCAACCAATTGCCGGTGATAGATGGCCTAAAATTTAAAGGCCTGATTTCTGAAGACATTATATTGGAGTCCAATGATCTTGATAGAGAAATAGGAAACTTCCAACTTATTTCTGAGCAATGCTTTGTCAATGAAGATCAGCATCTTTTTGACGTAATAAGGTTGGCAAAAGAATGCAATGCTGAATTGGTAGCCATTGTAAATAGTAATGATGAATTTATTGGTGTATCAAGACATGAAGATACCATGAGTGCTTTTTCCAGTACGCTTGCTGTCCAGGGACAGGGAGGCATACTTGTTTTGGCAATGAGATATATTGACTATTCGATGTCTGAGATCAGCAGGTTGATAGAGTCTGATGACGCAAAAATCCTGGGGTCATATCTTAGTCAGGATCAAAAAGATGCAAATTCAGTTTTTTTAACATTAAAGATCAACAAAAAAGATCTGACTACGGTAGTTGCAACCCTGGAACGATTTGAATATAATATCATTGCAAAATTCTATGAAAGCACTAATATTGGTTCAGAACAGGAAAGGCTAGATAACCTTATGAATTTTCTTAACATTTAATTTTTATCAACCTAGATATTGAATCTACCCTGAATTGTTGGCAAGGTAGGCTTGATCGGAACAAATCAAAGTGAATGAGTAATTTGCAGAGAAAAGAATGAATAAAATCTCCAGTCATTTGCAGCGTACAGAAATAATAATCTTATGAAAGTAGCGATCCATGGTAAAGTATTTCCTGAAAATACACTCCCTGTTATTGATTACACATTAGATCTTTTAAAGAGAAAAAAATACGATTTTTATCTATCTAATTCATTTTATGATCAGGCTTTGGCAAGCGGGATCAATTTGGAAAATTGTGGCATTTACCATCCCGGATCAGCATTTGATTCCTACGATTTGGTAATAAGTATTGGAGGTGATGGCACATTATTGGAAACGATTACGCATGTGGGAAAGTCGGAGGCACCCATATTGGGTGTAAATACCGGTCGTCTGGGTTTTTTGGCTACTACCAACAAGGATATGATTGCTGAAGCCTTGGAATGTATCGAAAACAAAGACTATGAAATTGATTCAAGAATGCTATTAAAAGTTGAATCTTCAGAAGCTATTTTTAACGGATTAAATTTTTGCCTAAATGAAATTACTGTATTGAAGCAAGATACATCCTCGATGATTGTTGTGCATACCTATATCAATGATGAATTTCTCAATTCCTATTGGGCAGATGGACTAATCATTGCCACACCCACCGGATCAACCGGATATTCCCTTAGTTGTGGTGGCCCGGTAGTAATGCCGCATTCCGACAACTTAATATTGACGCCGGTTAGTCCACATAATTTGAATGTGAGACCATTAGTTGTATCGAGTTCCAGCAACATAGCAATAGAGGTTGAGAGCCGGAGTAACTATTTTATGGTTTCTCTTGATTCGAGGTCAAGTATTGTAAAATCAGGATTGAAGCTAAAGATCAAAAAAGAAGACTTTACAGCGAAATTAATAAAATTTGAAGGTTACAGCTTCGTTAATACCTTAAGAAAAAAATTGAATTGGGGTCTTGACGTCAGAAATTAAAGTCATATTTTTTCCATGCTAATAAAGTTTTATTTATATCTAATTTTCTTGATCATGCCTCTCGCAGTTTTTGGCCAAAATGAAAAACCAAAAAAGAAAGAGAGGTATAGTTCTAAAATGGAAAATTTCAGAGTCAAGAAAAAGGATTTTAAAAAGCACAGGTATTTCTCAGCAGGTGGAAGTTTCAATTTTCTCACCTATTTTGGCGATTTGGCGCCAGCCAATAAAGTTCTCAG
Source organism: uncultured Roseivirgaceae bacterium (assembly GCA_964507705.1). Lineage (GTDB taxonomy): Bacteria > Bacteroidota > Bacteroidia > Cytophagales > Cyclobacteriaceae > JAAUQL01. The sequence goes on from CAZDRA010000035.1 coordinate 24,589, forward strand.
CACAGAGTTTAGCCTCATAAAACCGGGAATTAGCGCATTTGTCCAATATCGATATGGACCGCGAATGAGTTTGAAAGCGGAATTGCTATACGGCAGACTTACAGGAGATGATTTTAGCTCTGCCGGTCCCAATGAAGATTTATCGAGGAGCAGATATATTAGAAATTTGAGTTTTAAAAATGATATCATCGATTTGTCATTGATGTCGCAGATATATGTTTTTAAAAATTATCTTGATTATCGGCAAAGAAAATTTTTTAATATTTATTTCAATGGCGGAGTTAGCATTTTTTATCACAATCCAATGGGCAAAGTTCCTGATTTTAAAATCAGTGGAGAAAGATATCCAAATGCAGGGGAATGGGTAGCATTGAGACCATTGGGTACGGAGGGGCAATTCAGCCAATATTATGATAATAGCCCATATAGTAAAATTCAATTTTCTATTCCTTTTGGCGGAGGATTTAATTTCCGTCTAAATGAAAGGCTGGATTTTTCTTTTGAAATTAACTACAGAATTTTATTGACGGACTACATCGACGATGTGAGTGGCAAGTATGTCGATCTGGGATCTTTGGATAGTGAGCTCGCAAAATCTATGTCAGATCGTTCGCAAGAAGAAAATGCTGCTATGACTGGTGCGGAAAGGGATGATGAATTAATCTTATCAAATACCCAGGAGATCACTTACACATCTAAGTATGATGGGAATAGGTATACAGTCTTTCAGGGCTTTGGTCAGGAAAGTGAAAATGCAAAACGCGGCGGATCAAGTAACGACACATATTTGGTAACTAGTTTTAAAATCTCATATGTACTAAATAAATCTAAATCAAATTAGACCGGCATGACTGGAGCGAAATAAGAATATACCTTTGCGGGGAGGCTCACAGTTTGACAGATTAATGCTCGAAAATATTTGTCGATTTAGAATTTTTTTTTAAAGTATGAATATTAGGAACACAATAATTGTAATAGCACTTATTTTTAATTCGATTGAATCGTATGCGCAACAATCGGAGTATAGATATTTAAGAAAAAACCATACGCTGGATCAAGGATATAAAAATGCAATTCAATACTCTCGATATTTTTCGGGGGGAATAGGGTTTAATCTGCTCAATTATTTTGGCGATGCCACTCCTGCGGAAAATATATTAAAGGATGCAATTAAAGTTACTCGACCTAGCATATCTGCTTTTGTAAATTATAATTTTTCTAAATCATTTTTTTTTAAAGGAGAGCTGATTTATGGGCGGATTACAGGAGATGATTTCAATACTTCACCATATGCAGAAGGTAGTTCGAGAAGAAAATATGTGAGAAATCTCAGCTTCAGAAACGATTTGCTTGGTTTGTCAGTGACAGGAAATTATAATATTTTTCATGACCCTTTCGAGTATTTCAAGAGGAGGAATTACAATATTTATTTTTTTACAGGATTATCAATTTATTATAGCAATCCAAAGGCAAAAGTTCCAGAACAATCAATTGATGGCAATCCATTTGAAAATGCCGGCGAATGGGTGGCATTAAGACCATTGGGTACAGAAGGGCAAAATAACCCAGATATCGGAAATAAATATAGCACTATCCAAGTGGGAGTACCTCTTGGAATTGGAGCAAGAGTAAGACTGGGTTATAGACTTGATTTCAGTGTAGAAATTTCCTTGCAATACATATTGTCAGACTATATAGATGACATTGGTAGCTCTTATGTCGATTTGGGAGTATTCGAAAATGAACTTGCCAAAACGTTATCTGACAGATCAAAGGAAGAGATAGCCGTGATAAAAAACGAGTTGAGAAACAAGGAAGTCATTGATGATTACACGCAAGAATTTACTTATGAATCAAAATATGATGGTAAAACATATACTGTTTATAGAGGATTTGGTCACGAAGGTGCTTTAAGGGGTGGGGAGAGAAACGACCTGATAGCAATTACTTCATTTAAAATTTCTTATATCTTTGCCAATTAGTTAAAAGAAGTATCGTTCCAAAAACGTCGTCGTAATCTAAATAGTTAAACTTGAAAACCTTTATCATAATTTTATTATTGTCTGTTGCCAATATATCCCATGCCCAATTTTCTGAATTTGGTTTGGGAATTGGAGGATTTAATTATGCCGGTGACTTAATGAGAGGATATCAAATAGAAAATGTGAAACCCGGCATATTGGGTTATTATAAAATGAACCTTGATAATATTTTCAGCATCAGGGCAAGTGTAACTGGCGGACAAATCAGTGGAAGTGACGCAAACCCAATCGATCCATTTGCCGCTAACAGGCGTGCATCTTTTCAATCAACAATAGTAGAAGCAGCAGGAATGCTTGAGTATAATTTTCTGGATTATAAAGCCGATCATATCCAATTTCGCTGGTCACCATACATGTTTGTAGGAATCGGTGGTTTTGCTTTTATTGGAGGCGGCCAAGATCTCAATGGCGCCAGCAGGGTACAGTTGGCCTTACCATTTGGTGGAGGATTTAAATATGCCATTAATCCCAGCATTACTTTGAACCTGGAAATAGGCATTCGTGCCTTGTTTTTTGATCAATTAGATGGCTATTCTGATGGTGATATCACCAATAAAAACTATCAGTATGGAAATAAGTACGATAAAGATTGGTACAATTTTATAGGCTTCACCGTTAGCTATACCATTTGGGATATTCCTTGTCCCTACGACTTTTATTAATGTGTGCAAATAAAGCTTTATAATAAGAAAAAAACCACGATCTTTGCACCCGATTTTACTCCTTGATCATTTATAAATGAATAGTCAAATTGATTTAAGCAATTTACCAAAGCACGTGGCCGTTATTATGGACGGAAATGGACGTTGGGCAAAAAAGCAGGGAGCGAAGCGAATATTTGGTCATAGAAATGCGCTTAAGGCAGTAAGACAAACGATAGAAGCAAGTTCGGATCTAGGAATTAAACATCTTACATTATATACTTTTTCTACAGAAAATTGGAATAGGCCAAAATTGGAAGTGAGAGGATTGATGGAGCTTTTAGTTTCTACAATAAAAAAAGAAACATCTTCGCTCAACAAAAATAATGTGCGATTGACTACCATCGGCGACATAGCTTCACTGCCTGGCAATTGTCAGAATGAGCTTAATGAAAGTATAGAATTGACAAAGAACAATGATGGATTAAATTTGATTCTTGCCCTTAGCTATAGCGGAAGGTGGGAAATATTAGAAGCGGTAAAGCATTTGTTAAAAGATGTTAAAAATGATACAATTGGTCTTGAAGATATCAATAATGATTTATTTTCCGATTATCTTTGTACACAAAATATCCCTGATCCAGAACTGTTGATTAGAACAAGCGGAGAAATGAGGATCAGTAATTTTCTTCTTTGGCAAATTGCTTATACAGAAATATATGTTACAGATGTTTTGTGGCCGGACTTTAGAAAAGAGCATTTTCATGATGCAATAGTGGCTTATCAAAAAAGAGAAAGAAGGTTTGGAAAAGTTATTAATAGAAAGAATTAAAATATTCAAGGTTCTTATTGCCTGCGTCTTACTACTGCCATTGCTGCACAGCAATGCTTTTGGACAATTAAAAATAGGCTTAGGAAGCAATAACAAATCAAGTGATACGAGCGAAGATAAAATTGCTTTGAGCTATGCCAATCCTCGTGAATATGAAATAGCAGAAATAAAAGTGACGGGCCTTGAGACAATAGATAAAAATGCTTTGATCTCCCTGTCCGGATTAAAAGTCGGAGATAAAATAAAAATCCCCAGTCAAACCACCAGCAATGTAATTACCAAACTATGGAATCGAGGTATCATTGGAAATGTCGCCTTGTATATTGATAAAGTAGAAAATAATAAAGCCTGGTTAGTATTGGAGCTTACAGAAAGACCACGTCTCACAAGAATTTTCTTGAAAGGAGTAAATAAAACTCAGGAATCTGACATCAAAGAAAACCTTGATTTGATCAAAGGAAAAATTGTTTCTGATGCAGTTTTGAAAAATGCAGAGCTTACAGTAAAAGATTATTTTGTAGATAAAGGGTTTTTGAATACAAAAGTTAATATCGAACAGAAAAAGGATACAATCATTACCAATGGTGTTTTATTAAATATTCATGTTGACAAAAGATCTAAAGTTAGAATAAACCGTGTCACCTTTCATGGGAATAAGGACTTTACTGATGATAAGCTCAGATCGAAATTTAAGAAAACAAATGAAAAGTTGCGATTTGATGTATTCCAGGATGGTATTCGAGTCGTGAAAGAAGCAACTTTTAAAAGCACATGGCAGTTTTTTTCTAATTCATATGACGTTTCTACCCAAGACATAAAGGATTATTTTGGCGAGAGTGTAAATATTAATTTCTTCAAATCATCTAAATTTAAGAAAGATGAATTTAAAGAAGATAAAAAGAAACTCATTGCTTCCTATAATTCCAAGGGGTATCGCGATGCTCGTATAATTTCAGACTCTCTATATGATGCTTCTGCCAATGAAATTAACATTGATATTCGAATTGAAGAAGGAGACAAGTATTACTTTGGAGACATCAAATGGAATGGAAATTTCGTTTATCAAGACGGTCTATTAAACCGGGTGTTGGGAATAAAAAAAGGAGATGTCTATGATATGGAGCTTATCCAAAAGAAACTGACTTTTAATCCAAATGGAGAGGATATCAGTTCGCTTTATATGGATCGAGGGTATTTATTTTTTAGTGTCAATCCTGTAGAAGTAAGAATTCATAATGATTCTATTGATGTAGAAATGCGAATCTTTGAAGGTGATCAGGCGCGAATTAATAAAATAATCATCACTGGAAATGACAGAACAAATGACCATGTAATACGTCGTGAGATCAGAACATTACCAGGTCAGTATTTCAATAGATCACTACTTATCAGAACGCAAAGAGAACTCTCTCAGCTTGGCTATTTCGATGCAGAGCAGATTGGAATTAATCCAATTCCAAACCCAGCAGATGGTACAGTTGACATTGAATATTCACTTGTTGAAAGACCGTCCGATCAGGTAGAGCTATCAGGAGGTTGGGGTGGATTTTATGGTTTTGTAGGAACTGTTGGACTGGTTTTCAATAACTTTTCACTTAGGAATATTGCAAACCTTAAAGCTTGGAAACCATTACCAGTTGGTGATGGGCAAAGATTATCCTTGAGAGTCCAGGCAAATGGGAGAATTTATCAAAATTATTCTTTAACATTTACAGAACCCTGGTTAGGAGGTAAAAAACCAAATTCTTTGACTGTCGGCGCAAACAGATCAGTAATCAGAAATCAGAATTTTCGTACTCAACAAGAGATTGGCTCTATGATATTGAACACCGTAAGCGCCGGGCTGGGAAAAAGGCTGAGATGGCCGGATGATTATTTCACCATGTCAAATTCCTTATCCTATACTCATTATATATTTGATGACTTTATATCCAGTGGAAATAGCCAGATAGGATTTAATACAGGGATTGCAAGAAACTTGAAATATAATTTTACCATAGCAAGAAATAGTGTTGACAATCCAATGTTCCCGCGCACTGGCTCATCTATATCTTTGAGTGTCGACCTCACTCCGCCATACTCATTATTCAGAGATCCATCATTCTATGATGATGCCTCACCTGAAGAACTATATGGATGGATAGAATATCATAAATGGATGTTTGATGCAAACTATTATCAGAAACTGTTTGGCAATCTGGTGTTCAGTGCCAGGGCGCATCTGGGCTTTATCAGCACCTATTCAGAAAAAGCACCAACTGGACCTTTTGATCGTTTCCAGATGGGAGGCAGTGGATTATCCGGAGCCAATAATTGGATTGTAGGCTTTGATTTGATTGCATTGAGAGGATATGAAGATAATAGAATAACGCCTCCAGGATACGGCAGGGTACTTCCTGATGAATTTGGTTTAACTGGAGGAGTAGCCTATAATAAATTTGTTTTTGAATTGAGATATCCAATCACAATGGCAGCATCTTCTACTATTTATGTATTAGGATTTGCTGAGGCAGGGAATAATTTTCACACTTTGCAGGATTTTGACCCTTTCGATAATTACAGGTCTCTGGGGTTTGGTGCGAGGATATTCATGCCAGCCTTTGGGCTTCTAGGTATAGATTGGGGGTATGGCTTCGACACAGTTCCTGGAACGAACCAGCCAAGCGGTGGGCAGTTCCATTTTTCAATTGGTCAACAAATCAGGTAATTTTAATAATGAGGAATTTATTTTTATTTTTGCTGTTCTTTTTTGGAATAAGCCAATTAGTTGAGGCACAAAAATTTGGATACGTAGATACAGATTATATCCTTTCTCAAATGCCTGAATCGAAAGAAGCGAATACTGAAATTGCTCAATTGTCTAAAAGTTGGCAAAGCGAGATTCGTCAAATGTATAAGGAAATAGAAAGTGATTATAATGAATTACAAGCCGAAGAAGTATTGCTCACAGAAGAGATGAAAAGTGAGCGGATAGCAGAGATTAAAACAAAAGAAGAAGAAGTAAAGGAGTACAACAGTAAAGTATTTGGGTATGAAGGTTTGTTTTTCTTAAAAAAACAAGAATTGATGAAGCCGGTATTGGAAAGCGTTTTTGAAGCCACCGAAAAAGTATGTAAAGCCCATAGGCTACAATTTATGTTTGACAAAGCGGCTGACATGGTAATGATTTATACCGATCCAACTCATGATTACACTGACTATGTATTGGAAGAACTGGGGTATGGAGATGAAAATGATACAATAAAATAATTAATAATTAACTAATTTTTGAACGAATGAAAAGTAAATGGATTATTATTCTTGCATTTTTAATGACAGCAGTAGCTGCACAAGCGCAAGATGGCGGTATTAAAATAGGATTTACCAATGCTGAATATGTATTGAGCAACATGCCGGAAGCAAAAGAAATAGAATCTGAGCTAAAATCATATGAGCAACAATTGACTACTCAGTTGGAGTCGAAATCTAAAGACTTTCAAACTAAAGTAGCAGAGTACCAGCGAAACGCAGAAAATATGATTCCGGAAGTAAGAGCAGATAAGGAGCAAGAATTACAAAGCTTGCAACAATCAATTCAAAAGTTTCAGCAAGATGCCCAAACTTCTTTGCAAAGAAAGCAGGGTGAACTGCTTCAGCCTGCATTTGACAAAATCCAAAAGGCAATTGATGAAGTAGCTAAGGAAAACGGATATAAATTTATTATCAATTCCGGTCAACCTGAAGTTGGATTGAATATATTGCTTTATGCTGATGAAGAAAATAATGTTTCAAATCTTGTACTTAAGAAATTAGGTATTGAACCTCCGCCTCCGCCAGCAGAGAATTAATGAAATTCTAATTTTTAATACTGGAACCTCTGCCTCATACGCAGAGGTTTTTTTATATTCGTCGCATGGTTATTCCAGAATTTTTAACTTCAGGAGACAAAGTTGGTATTGTGGCTACGGCTAAAAAAGTTGATAATGACACTACAATCAATGGGATCAACGTCCTTAAATCCTGGGGTTTGAAAGTGATTTCCGGTCAGTATCTTTTCAATTCGAGTTATCAATTTGCAGGGACGGACGAGCAAAGAGCGGATGACTTTCAAAAAATGATCGATGATCCGGAGGTTAAAGCAATTTTTTTAGCCAGAGGTGGTTATGGATCTACAAGAATTATTGACCAAATAAAATTTGATGCGTTAAAATCCAACCCAAAATGGATTTGCGGATTTAGCGATGTCACAGCCATACATTTACAATTAAGGAATTTAGGCATCGCAAGTATCCATGCTCCAATGCCATCATTTTTTCATTCTATTGACCGAGAATCTTTACAATGGTTCAAAAAGTTAATCTTTGGAGAAAAATCAAGGTTTACCATAAAACCCCATAAGTTAAATAGTGAGGGTAAAGTAAAAGGAAGATTAATTGGAGGAAATCTATCTATAATTTGCCATACGATAGGAACAAAATCTGAACTATTCCCCAAAGGCCAAATACTTTTTATAGAAGATGTTGGCGAGCAACTATACCACATTGACCGCATGATGGTGCAGCTAAAAAGGACTGGGATTTTAGCATCAATTTCCGGTTTGATTGTAGGTCAGTTTTCAGATATGAAAGACAATAAAGATCCATTTGGTACCGATGCGTATCAAATTATTTATGCCCACACAAAAGAATACAATTATCCCAAAGCATTTAATTTTCCGGTCGGGCACACAAGAGAAAATTATGCGCTTCCTGTCGGTGTTGAATCTATTTTGACAGTAGGCAAGAATAATAGTACGCTGGATTTATTTGATTAAAAACCCAGCAATTAATCCGGTAAAAATAATTAAGGGGGGTGGTATTTTGGTAAACATCAAGGCCAGAAATGTTGATATTATCATAGCCATATTTATAAAATCGGGCTCCAATGGTTGAAAAAGTAAAAAAGCAGCGGCAATAACCATTCCCGCACTTGCAGCATTTATTCCTTCTAACGATGCTCTAACTATTCTGTATTTTTTTAGCTGACCCCAAAATTTGATTACAAAAAATATGAAGAATGTGCCTGGGAGAAATATGCCAATGGATGCGAGAACGCTACCTAATATTTCCCCGAAAGTACCATATTCCCTCATGGATAGTGCACCAATATAAGCTGTAAAAGAAAAAACGGGTCCCGGCACGGCCTGCGCAGCTGCAAATCCTGTCAGAAATTCTTCGGAGCTCAAATAATGCTTAAACTCAACAAATTCAGTATAGAGTAGCGGAATTAATACTTGTCCTCCTCCAAAAATCAAACTTCCGTTGCGATAAAAATTTTCTAATAATCTTATCGGTAGCAGTTTGGTAAAATGTCCCACGACTGCAATAACAATAAATACAACTGCCCAAAGAATAAAATTTGACCAATCAATTTTTAATTTTTTATGTGGTTCTCTTGGTTGTTCGTTAAATTTTATGGCTGTCAGTGCCCCACTTCCAAGGAGTAAAACAGGAAAGACATATGGCGATTTTAGCATAAATGAAAGTATGGCCGATATGATCATTATTGATCCCGCTTCATAAGTTTTGACTATTTTGGTGCTAATCATATATGCGGCATAGGTTACAAATCCAACAGCCATTGGCTGGATAAACCTGGTAAATTCAACGGATTTGTTCATCTTATCAAAATGAGCCATCATTATTCCAAAAGTTGCCATGATGCAAAAAGCCGGAAATAGCCAAACAATCAGTGTGAGGTAGGCAAGCATCGGGCCTCCAATTTTGTAGCCGATGGCCGTGATAGTTTGTGTAGAAGTCGGTCCGGGAAGAATCTGACACAAAGCATATAACTCCATTAATTCCTCCTCAGTCAAATATGCTCTGTCATTAACCATTTTTTTTAAGAGCATGGCCAAATGTACAGATGGTCCACCAAATGCGCCAATAGAGATGATGAACACATCTTTCAAGAAAATGAAATATCTAATTCTTTTTACCAACTCAGGATGAAATTATGTGTATGATAATTTGTGTGATTACTTAGTAAGCATAGTGAAATTATAAAAAAAAATGAATACCTAAATATTTTTTGAGTGAACAATGAAAATGTATTTGTTTTAACTAATTTTATTGATGCAATTTATTTTTTTGCATCATCGAATTGGAGAAACTAAAATGATGGATTAAAATCAATTTTATACTTAATATATCTTATCAAATAAATTTTATACAGATGAAAATGAAATTCAAAAAAACAGTTACAGCAGCATCCTTAATAATTTTGTTAATTGGTCTGGGGAACGGGAAAACATTTGCACATTGTGAGATACCATGTGGTATCTATGCCGATTCTGTCAGGATAACATTGATCAAGGAACATATCAAAACCATTGAAAAATCCATGAATCAGATTGAGAAAATATCTCAAAGCGAAACGCCAAATTATAACCAGTTGGTTCGTTGGGTAAATAATAAAGAAGAACATGCCAAAAAAATCCAGGAAATTGTAAGCCAGTACTTTCTGCATCAGCGAATCAAAATTGTAGATGAAGGACAAAAGGAAGCTTATGGAAAGTATCAGACTAATTTGGTGCTATTGCATAAAATGTTGGTGTATTCAATGAAGTGCAAACAAACGACTGACCTCGGGTTTATAAAAAAATTAAGTGCGACAATCGCAGATTTCGAAAAAGCATATTTCCATAAGCACTAAGTGGAAATTAATATTTTAGCGGTTTATAAAAAGTGGTCTTTTGGCCACTTTTTTGTTTTTAATAAACCTTAATACCATCAATCAACCATCTTGACCAACTCTTGTTGTAGGTATGTACGCTATCGGTATCGTGAGATTTGTCATTGACAACATGATACCCTTCATTTTTCCATTGAAATATGCCGCCATATAGATTCTTCACATCTGTATATCCCATCTTCAACAACTTCTCACCGATCTTTTCGCTTCGGTATCCGACCGAGCAATAAACTATTACTTGGGAATTTAAAGGGATTTCCTGCACATCTTTCTTTTTGAAATGATCATAGTCTATCAATTTAGCGCCTTTCAAATGACTGACTTGATATTCTTCTTCTGACCTGATATCTAAAAGCACCACTGGATTATTTGAAGCAATTTCGTTCGACAAATTTTGACTACTTATCACAGGCACTGTATGGCTGTACAACGATTCCAGTTTTTCTTTGTAATCCTTTGTTTGGCATTTGGCCATATCCAGTGAAATTAATATGGTAATAATAAGAAGAAGATGTCTTTGCATTAGTGCTTAATTGAGAGATAAAAAATACCGGCGTAGCCAACCGAAAGCAGTAAATGAAACAGGATAAGGCCATAATCTCCGATTGCCAGGCCGAATACAATTCCCGCAAAAAAGTATATGCTTAATAATCCTTCAGCAACCGTGACCCAGGTTAGTTTGCTTACCATATAATTGTTTTCTTTCCAGGAGTTATTAATGCTTACAAAATTCAATTTTGGGGTACGCACAAATGGGGTCTTTTTTCCAATCAAGCCTTCAATTACTGCAAGGCTATTATTTAGTGTAAAACCCATTGAAAAGGCAATGTACAAAGGGTAGTATTTAAACTTACTGTCTTCTTTGCTTTCAGCTTTATTGGCTGTCCAGTAAAAATATGAAATGGCTAAAAAACCAATGATGAAAACACTTCCTAAATCAAAATAAAACTTGAATTCGGGGTTATTAAATTTTATATAAAGTAGCGGAATGCTGATAAATGATGCGATAAAAAGTAAAAGAAAATTTGCGCTGTTGGTAAGATGGAAAAAAGCATGAATTTTGTTGGTAAGGGATAAATTTGCTTTCAATACTTTGCCAAGGTTTTTTTTTGCAGTTTCGGCTCCACCCTTGGTCCATCGAAACTGTTGCGACTTGACAGCTGACATATTTATCGGCAATTCTGCTGGAGAAGTAACATCTTCTAAATATTTAAATTTCCAGCCTTTCATTTGTGCCCGATAGCTCAAATCAAGATCTTCAGTTAGCGTGTCGGCTTGCCAGCCTCCAGATTCGAGGATGCATGATTTTCGCCATATCCCTCCGGTGCCATTGAAATTTATAAAACTACCGACTTCATTGCGGCCGGTTTGTTCAATCCTAAAATGCCCGTTTAATCCAAAATCCTGGAGTTTAGTTAGCAGAGAAAAATCTTTATTCATATGCTTCCATTTGGTCTGTACCATCCCGATTTTTGGGTCCTCAAATTCTCCAATGGTTTCAGCCAAAAACGTTTTTTTCGGCATGAAGTCGGCATCGAAAATGGCAACATATTCTCCTTTAGAAACTTGTAGCCCTATGCGCAAGGCGCCTGCTTTAAATCCCTGCCTTTTCGTTCTTCTCAAATGCAGAATATCAAGGCCGTCAAATTTAGTTTCAGATAATTTTCTTTGGATAATACTAGAGGTTTCATCCGTCGAGTCGTCAAGTACTTGAAATTCAATAGAGTCTTTGGGCCATTCAATTTCTGCCACGAAATCGAGTAAACGTTCCGCAACATATTTTTCGTTGAAGATCGGAAGTTGGATTGTGACTAGAGGATACTCCATTATCTTCTTAGGATTTTTAGGAATATCCCGTTTTGTCTTTTTTGCTTTTTTATATACAAATGTCAAATGCAGCTGAACAAGGCTGAAAATTAAAATAAACAGCATGCAAATTGCATAAACAGAAATCAGTGCTATCTCCATATTTTCTTTTTACAAAGTTACCTTTAAAGCTAAATACATAGGGAGAAATTATAATTATTGTTTCGCAAAATCATTTATTTTCCAATCGTAAGTGTAATAACTGAGCTTTGTCTTTTCCGGCAAATCAGTATCGCGGTACTTATTTATAAAGTTGATAAGGTCTTTGTCGCTCTTGCCAAAGTCTTGTCTGTACCATTTAAATATCTCAGAAATTTTTACTTTATTTTCATCAACGATTACAAATTCAGGATTGTTCAAAGCAAGCTTAGTTTGCATAGTTAGTTGCGCTTCCAATTTGTCGGGCGTGTAGGCAAATTTTGCAATTTTTGGGCATCCCACAGCTGCACAAACCAAAACGAAATGAATTCTGGGGTCTTTGAAGGTTCTTATTTTATTGTTCTCTAAGTTGTTTAAGGTCTGTTTTTTGCCGGCAACAAGATGTTTTTTGCCATCAAAAAAACCGGGGACTTTCATCGGCGATGCCAATGGATACTTGTCCAATACTTGATTTATTACCAACAGATTATAAGCATTGATATAAAATGCCATTTTTTCATCAGCACTAAAATTGCTCACATCAGCATTGCCTATGTAAGCAACCAGATCATTAATTTTTGATTCATCATTTTTTATTTGACCGTATTTCACCAAACCGTTTTCAACATACATATCGAAAAAATCATTGGCTTGACTAAAAAACAACTCTTTATCCATGCCATATGATAGGCCTGTGACAAACACAAATTGAAGAAATATAATTTTTTTTATGGCGTAATTAATCATACTGGAAATATGAAATAAATTCTACAAAGCTTCTGTCAATAGCCCGACAAAATTTAATTTGTTCGTTTAAATAAATAAAGTGAAAACAATTAATTTCTATTTATCTGACAAATAGTTAACTTATAACAATTTGCAACTAATAATGTTAGTTATATTCATTTAATTGAGCTTGTGAAAGCATTAGGGATTTATATAATAGTATATTTTTTTATTTTTGGACTTACGGCATCAGAAAGTCCAATTAATTCTTTGCGACTGGAAATATTTGCATTAAATCAAAATTCTTTGCTTGCAGGTGAGCTTCTTGGTAAGCTGGAAAAAATAGAAAATCCTTCAATATTGATTTATGCCTACCGAGGAGTATGTCAAGCTCATATTGCCAAAGTAACATCCAATCCTTTTGAAAAAGTCTTTTACATGCTCAAGGCAAATAGAAATTTGACACAAGCTATCAACATGGACAAAGACAATGTGGAAGTTCGATTTTTAAGGTATGCGGTGCAAATTCAAACGCCAAAGTTACTTGGATTTCGAACAGATATCGAAGAAGATCGAGAGATTATAATGAATAGTTTTACCTTATATGATTGGAGTCAGATAGAAAATAATGTCATTAACTACATTTGTTATTTCATGATAAATACAGGAGATTGTACAGATATTGAAAAGCAACAATTGCTTGAATTTTTGGATAAGAAAAACATGGCTCACCTTCCAGTCAAATAAGATTTTTTACTTCTCAGTATTTTTATTTGAAACTATCGAATAGATGATGATAACTAATGACAAAACTGAAAATGTCCAAAAGGCATATCCATAAATACCATCGTACATTGCCTTATAAAACAAGGTCCCTGTCACACCACCAATAATAGGACCAATGATGGGAATCCAGGAATATGCCCAATCGGATGTTCCTTTTTCATGTATTGGCAATAATGTATGCATTAATCTAGGCCCAAGATCCCTGGCAGGGTTGATAGCAAATCCTGTTGTGCCACCAAATGAAAAACCAATGGCAGCAATCAAGCCACCGACCACAAGTGGATTCAGGCCATCAGCAAAATTATTAGCACCGACAAATGAAAGCCCAAAAGTAAGAAAAAATGTAGCCATCAATTCATTGGTAAGATTGTTTGGAAAAGAACGCTCTGCTGGAGAAGTACAAAAAACTGCAAGTTTAGTTCCCTGATCTTTGGTCTTTTTCCAATGCGAATAATAGAAAACCCAAACTATTAAAGCGCCAGTCATGGCACCTAAAAGTTGTGCAAAAATATATCCTGGCACGTCTGACCATGGAAAATCACCAACTATTGCAAAACCCAGTGTCACCGCAGGATTGATATGAGCACCGCTAATATCTCCAACGGCATAGATAGCAAATGTCACTGCCAAACCCCATGCCAAACATATTGTAAGCCAGCCGGCATTTTCGGCATAAGAGTTTTTCAATACAGAACCGGCAACTATTCCACCTCCAAAGGATATCAAAATCATTGTACCGATAAATTCAGCTAAATAAATATTCATAGTTTGATAACAGTCAACACTTCGTTTAATTATTAATTAAACGCTTGATTATCTATTGTTTATAAGATATTTTGTAAATCGTGTAGATTACTCAAAGTCAATATGTTAAAGTTTTATAACGAACAATTATCTTGAGATGCCAAAAAATATCCTTCTTATTTCATATCAAAAATAACATTGTTTGGCTAAAAAATATCAAAGTTTTTACACTCAATAAATTAAAGTTATTTTTCCGAACGATACTTGCAGCTTCCTTCTCAATTTCACTTGAGACAAAATTAAAATCAATGGCTATGGAAAATAATTTTTACGGCATGTCGTCCAAGTACCCATTGGCTTCGCGGATGGTTCCATCAATCGTCCAACCTCCGTCAATCACCAGTAACTCGCCAGTAACATAGCTTGCCATTTCTGAGCAGAGAAAAACCGCACCATCAGCAATATTGCGTGGTGTGGCAATTCTACCCAGTGGAACTCTTTTTTCAATCGCAGCCTGGCGCACATCTGCATTTTGTCCTACCTCAGGATTCACTATGCCAGGCGCAATGGCATTTACATTGATGTTGTGTTTGGCCAATTCGATAGCAGCGGTTCGAGTAAAAGAAATAATAGCTGCCTTGGTTGCATTGTAAACGACATAGGGTGATTCAGCAAAAAAACCATCAGAACTGGCAAGATTTACAATCTTACCACCTCCATTTTTTTTCATACTATTGGCGGCTGCCTGCATAATAAAAAAGGTACCGCGTGCATTGATTTCGAACATGTGGTCCCATTCTGAAACCGTGGTAGTCAAAACAGGGATAGCTTTAAAAACCACGGCATTGTTTACGAGGCAATCCACTTTCCCATATGCATCGATGGCTGCATCAATCGTATTGGTAATGCTTTCGACATCTCGTAAGTTTATCGTCGTACCAAAAACTTTGGTTTCAGGAGAAACATCTGCCACAGCTTTTTTCATGGCCTCGACTTCTTCGGGCAGAATATCCGTCACAAAAAGGTCTGCACCTGCACGAGCAAAATTGGCAGCAATTGCACGTCCAATACGCCCACCACCGGAAACCATTGCTACTTTATTTTCAAAATTTATCATAACGTTTCTTTTATAACCAAAGTTTAAAATGATTGTTCCTACCTTCCTTTTGCAATACTCAGCACTAAGTCACTCACTTTTCCGTCCATCACGTCTTTGATGCATTCTCTTATTATCCCAAGCCCTTTCCACAAGAGTTCTTCCGGGATATTCAGGGCAGGTGTAATTCTTAAAACATTTCCATTTAAAAATGTCAAAATCATCCCTTTTTCCCAAGCACGGAAACATATTTTTTTCGCATAGTCCAAGCCACGTGTTTTGGTTTTTCGATCTGTAACAATATCGATTCCATACATTAGCCCTTTGCCACGAATTTCACCGATGATCTCAAAATCTTCTGCCATTTTATTCAATTCCGCAGCTAATTTTTTGCCCAATACAGCAGCACGCCTTGGTAAATCATCCTGTAAAATACCGTCGATGGTCGCCAAAGCTCCAACGCAAGAAAGCGGGTTTCCGCCATGGGTAAAAGTGTGCGCCGGAGGACTCCAATCAGGAGACTCCATAATTTCTGCTTTCGAAACAAGGGCACTTATGGCCATGCCACCTCCAAGACCTTTGCCCAAAACCAAAATATCCGGCTCGATTTTCTCTTCGCTAACAGCAAACATTTCGCCAGTTCTTCCCATGCCTGTTTGAATTTCTTCAGCGACAAATAGAATACCTTCTCTCTTGCAAATGTTTGCCACTTTGCTTAAGTATCCTTCTGGAGGCACTATCATACCGGAATCCCCTTGTACTGGTTCTATGATCAATCCGGCTACCTGGTCTCCTGACACTTCGGTTTTTAGAACTTGTTCGATCGAATCGACACAGGCAAAACCACAGTTTTTCTTTTCCAATCCGAGAGGGCATCGGTAACAGTCTGGGTATGGAAGATGGTGGATGCCTGGCAATATGGGCGGAGAACCTTTTTTCATTCCAGGATCGATTGCGCAAAGATTGTGTGCACCAACCGTCACACCATGATACGCCCCTCGAAAAGAAAAAAACTGGGAGCGTTTGGTATATGTGCGAGCAAGGTGGTACGCACCGTCGCAAGCATCCGATCCAGAGAGTCCATAGGATGTTCGCTTGGAAAAATCACCTGGAGTAATCTCTACTAATTTTTTCGATAGCGATGTAACGGGTTCGTGGTACACATAGCCAATATTATAACACAAAAATTTGTCCAGCTGTGCTTTCACCGCTTCTACCACAGACGCTGGAGAGTGCCCCAGTACCACAGTAGCTGCGCTTGCTAAAAAATCGATGTACTCATTGCCATCAACATCCCAGACCTTGGAGCCTTTTCCTTTGTCGATGACAAATGGAAAATAAGGCATCCTCGCTGCACGTGAAAGTAGTTTTTCATCTTCCGCAATGGTTTTCAAGCATTTGGATATATCCTTCTCCATTCCTGCTTCGAGCTGGCGAAGATTTTTCATTAATGTCTCTACTTGAGAATCTTTTCCTTGCATCAAATCAACCTTAATTTTTGTCAAAAAATTCTTGAATGCCATCGAGCACTTTATCCATCACCTCTTCTCTTGCATTGTACCCCATGTGCCCTACCCGAGACATGCGATCTTTATTTTTTGCATGCCCACCAGCAATCAATATTTCTTTTTCCTCTTTTAAGAACGAAAGCAAATTTGGCGACGTACATTTTTCAGGAACCAGAAAAGAAGTTACGGTTTCCATTTCCGCTCCCGGAGTCGTACAAAAAAGTGTTGCGCCCAGCTCTTGTATTCTTTCTCTAAAATAGGCAGAAACACGTGTATGGCGTTCGAAACAATTTTGCATTCCTTCGGCGTGAATCTCGTCTAATGACTTTTTCAAACTATAAAAAACATTGACAGGTAAGGTCACAGGAAACGGATGCCAAACACCCCACTCGTCGATGGCGTCTTTCCACACTCTTAAATTGTGATACCACCCGGGAATCTCTTCTCGATCTGGCATGGCATTGTACCCAAAATCACTCACTGAAATAAAACTTAATCCAGGGGAAGCACTTACTCCTTTTTGCGATGCCGACATGCAAAAGTCGATATTCAATTCATCGACATTCACATCCATGCCGCCAAGTGTCGCTACTGCATCGACAATAAGAACCCGCTCTTTTTCTTTCACGGTTTTGGAGATTTCCGTAATGTCATTAGCAACACCTGTGGAGGTTTCTCCGTGTACAATGCCCACAATAGAAACTTCCGGGTGTTTGTTTAGAAAATCCGAAACAACTTCGGGAGAAATGGCTTGGGAGTATTCTACCGAACAATTCAGCACTTTTCCAAAGTATGCTTTTGCAATTAGAACCATCCGATCGCCAAAAAAGCCATTGCTGAAAATTGCAACTGTTTTATCTTTTGAAGCCAGCGAACAAAATGCAGATTCTATAGCACCACTACCCGATGAAGGGATTGTGAAAATATCATTTTTAGTTTGAAATAATTTATGCAGGCCCTTTTGAACTGGATTGTAAATAGTGTCGATCCACTCCATTCCATAATGCGGAATTTGAGGATCAACCAATGCCTTGTATGCGGCAGGAGATATTTGCACAGGACCAGGCGTGCACATTAAATAGTTTTTCATAGATGTCACATTTCCTTCCTTTAAAATTTTTAATTGATTATCCCTACTCTTTTACAATTTCACTATTCGTGAAAAAGCCCGCCATCTAAAGAACAGCTTTTTCTTACCAAGCGCTTAGGTTTTTTTACTTCTTGGTCATCTCGATGATGTCGCCAAAAATACCAACTTCTTTTCACAATTTTCTGGCATATTTCAAAAGATCTTCTACCACATCAATCTTTTCAAAACGACCGATTTAACGAGTTTCAAGCAAAGCTTGCAGAAAGCCGATTGGTCCTGCAAAAAGAGTATCGTAGCTATTTTTCTGTAAATTTTTGTCGTTGTTGTTTGACTGGTTTTCAACTAAAAATATTATATGACTATCCGTGTTTGTACCTAAATTCATTTTTATAACTTACGCTTACCACAAGTAGTCTATTAAACATAGCTTCACCGTAATATCTGCGATTAAACTTATA
>CAZDRA010000036.1:0-42765 GCA_964507705.1 uncultured Roseivirgaceae bacterium
TAAAAATAATACCTAATGGGTATTTCTTTTAATTATCAAATACCAAAATATTGAGAAACAACAATTAAAGTTTCGATGAATCAAAACTATATATCCCAATCTTTCCAATAAAATAAAATTTATTTGAGAAGGAATAATTTCTAAACAAAATTAAAATTAATTGCAGCAATGACACTTCATAAATTTAAAGATGCAAACTGATGAAATTCTACAAAAAAGAATTATATTTGCACCCTCTTTAAAAAACCCATCAAATCTGCTGATTTGTAAAGCAATTTGAAAAAAGATAATCTACAAATACAGCTTAGTTTTTTCTGGTAGATTAATTTGTAGAGACATACATTATTTATGATGATTAGTGGTTGTCTTTAATAATTTGATGCAATTGAATTTATAATATTTGTAAATAGAAATTTTTAAGATTATGCCTTGCGGTAAAAAAAGAAAAAGACATAAGATCGCTACTCATAAAAGGAAAAAGCGATTAAGAAAAAATCGACATAAGAAGAAGTAGTATTCTTCTAAAATATTGGCAAAGAGCTTCAATTTAAAAATAAATTAATGACGTCAAGTAGTGAATTAGTAATTAATTCAACTCAGAAAGGATGTCGAATTGCTCTTTTAAGAAATAAAAGCCTCATAGAATTTCACAATGAGGAAAGTGCAAATAAATTCACCGTTGGTGATATGTATTTGGGGACAGTTAAAAAAGTTGTTCCGGGTCTAAATGCAGCCTTTGTTGATATTGGCTATGAAAAAGATGCTTTTTTGCATTATTTAGACCTTGGACCTCAAGTAGCTTCACTAAATAAATTCACTAAGTTTGCGCTAATTGGGAAACATCCTTCATATGATCTTGGCAAATTTAATAATGAGCCGGACATAAGTAAACTTGGTAAAATAAATCAAGTTTTGACTAAAAACCAGAAAATTCTGGTTCAGGTTGTTAAGGAACCTATTTCTACAAAAGGGCCTCGTCTTTCATGTGAGTTGTCTCTAGCAGGAAGGTACATAATCCTAGTGCCTTTTTCAAAAGCAGTAAGCATTTCAAAAAAAATCACCAATAGCGCTGAGCGAAAAAGGTTATTGCGATTGATTTCTTCTATTAAGCCTGAGAATTTTGGTGTAATAATTAGAACGGTTGCTGAGAAAAAAGAAGTCGCAGAACTTGACCGTGACCTCAGAAACCTTGTTGAAAAATGGAAACAGGGAATTAAGCAGCTAAAAATATCAAATCCAAGAGATAAAATTATTGGTGAAATGAGTCGTGTCTCAGCTCTTTTAAGGGATGTGCTTAATGAATCCTATGATAGCATTTTGGTGGACGATAAAGTTATTTATGACGAATTAAAATTATTTACCAAAGAAATTGCTCCTGAAAAGGAAAAAATAGTAAAATTTTACTCTGGAAAAGCAAAAATATATGAAAATCAGGGTATCGAAAAACAGCTAAAATTACTATTTGGTAAATCTGTTACCTTACCATATGGAAGTGGATATCTTATTATTGAGCATACGGAGGCATTACATGTAATTGATGTAAATTCCGGAAATAAATCTGCTGTAGAATCAGATCAGGAAAGTACTGCATTTAATACTAACCTTGAAGCGGCAAAAGAAATTGCACGTCAGCTTCAATTACGAGACATGGGAGGAATCATTGTGATCGATTTCATAGACATGCGTAAGGCAGAGAATAAACGTCTTTTATTTGACAAAATGAAAGAGTTTATGAAGCATGACAGATCTAAGTTTACTGTATTACCCTTATCAAAATTTGGGCTAATGCAAATAACAAGGCAGCGTGTACGGCCTGAAATGAATATCAAAACCACTGAGACTTGTCCTTCATGTGGAGGATCGGGAAAAATCGCTCCTTCAATATTAATTGCTGACCAAATTGAAAGAGATTTAGATTATTTATTGAGCAAGCAAAATGAGCGTCACATAACAATAAGTTTACATCCCTATTTGCATGCATACTTTGACAAAGGAATAATTTCTATAAAAGTGAAATGGTTTTTCAAATATCGAAAATTTATTCTCTTAATTCCAGACTCCTCATTAGCAATAACTGACTATATTTTTACCAATAAAATGGGCGAGAAAATAGAAATGTAATACTGCAAGATATACTGATAAAAAAAGGAGCTTCAATAAAAAAGCACTTTAAAGGTTAAAGAATTTTAAACCTATCCCTAAGCCCAAAGGAAGTACAATAAAGCATAAAATGTTACTATGCGTCAATGGCTCACCAATATTAGTTGCTTCGGCTTCGGAACAATGTTCAGGCTTTATAAGCTCTAATCATGCATACTGCTACTTGCATAGGAATATAGGTACTCATATTTTACGTCATTCTTAATTAGTTAGCCAATGAAAATTGAATTTATGGCTCAGGATGACTCTAAGGGTCGATTATTCATGAATTCAATTTTACCTGATATCGGTATATTAAAATTCAATTTCCGGCTGATATCAAACTGCTTTACTTCTAAAATCTGAGGGGGAACAATTAAATTCTTCTTTAAAAATTCTGTAAAAATAAGACCTGTTGTTAAAACCGGTTTCATAAGTAATCTCCGAAATTGTCAGATCACTATTTTTTAAAAGGTCTGCTGCTTTTTTCAGTCGATATTTTTTAATAAATCCATGCGGCGTATGGTCTGTTATGGCCTTGATCTTACGATATAACTGAGTTTTGCTGATGCCAAATTCCTCAACCAAAATATTGGAATCTAAATTCGGGTCAGACATGTGATCAATTATATATTTTGCAACTTTATTCAGCCATATTTGATCTTTCTTTATTAAACCATTGACATTTTCGGCTAATTTCCAAGGCGAATTTTTTAATAATTCTCTTATTTTTTTCTTTGATTCTAATAATTTTTCCACCCTGATAATAAGGTGTTTAGGGTGAAATGGTTTAGGAATAAATGAATCAGCGCCAATATCAATACCTTTAATGCGATCTTCAATTTCTCCCATGGCAGTTAAGAGAATAACAGGTATATGACTTGTATTAATGTCGTCTTTTATTTTTTTACATAATTCATACCCATCAATTTCAGGCATCAATACATCACTTATAATCAAATCAATAGAATTTTCTTTAATGATATCTATTGCTTTTGCTCCATTGGCTGCTTCGAAAATATCATAATACTCTATAAACATATCTTTTATTATAGTACGGAATTGATCGTTATCGTCAACAATTAATAAACGATAACGACCATCTGCCTCCTGTTTTGTACTTGTGGTTTCAGTCTTAATTTTTTTAAAACTCACAAATTCCGCATCAATATTTTGTTCAATAACCAGCGGATCCTGGCGTATTGGTTGTTCGACTATAAATTCTGAATAAGATTCTTTGTTGACAGGAATACGTATGGAAAATATACTGCCTTCACCCTGTTTGCTGGTTACCTGTATATTTCCTTTATGAGATTCTACCAGACTTTTTGTGAGCGCTAAGCCAATTCCACTACTATTAGACGCATCTATTCTTGACTGTTTTTCAGAAGTCAAATTATAAAATCGTTGAAATATTTTATCTAAAAGATTCTCCATAATACCAATGCCCGTATCTTCTACTTTGATTAATGCTTCATCCTGCTCAATTGATACGCTCACTATAACCACTCCATTGGGTCTGTTGTACTTGATGGCATTTGACACCAAATTGAGCAAGATGGTTTTTAGTTTATCGTGATCGAACCATACCGGAGTAGAATTACCCGGTTCATTTTCAAACGATATACTGACATTATGTTCTGCCGCATAATTGGAAAATGCCACAGTTATTTGCTCAATAAATTGAGAAATATTTCCCTTACTTACCGCTAAGTTTATCTGGTCCGATGTTGCTTTTCTAAATTCAATAAGTTCTCCAATTAACTTTAGTAACCTGTTTGTATTGTAGTAAATACTTTCAAACGTTGGCCTTAATTCCGGATATTTGTCTTTCTTCTCAAAAAGTTTATTTGCCGGGATAAGTATAAGTGATAAAGGGGTTCTGAATTCGTGAGAAACGTTTGTAAAAAAACGAAGTTTGTAATTATTAATTTCTTCAATCTTTCGTTTCTCAAGCTGAGCAAAATATATTTCTTTTTGCATGCGCGTCCTTCTTTTTAGGATATAATAAATCAATAAAATCAGTGCCAGGGTTGCAATAGCATATATTATGTAAGCAATAAAAGTTCTCCAAACAGGCGGTTTTACAATGATAAAAACAGACCTGTATTCATCGTTCCACATCCCATCTGAATTACTACATTTGAGTTTCAGAGAATATTCACCGGGAGGCACATTGGTAAAGAAGGCTGAGCGCTGGAGCCCAATGTAGTTCCACTCTTTATCGAAGCCTTCCAAATAATAAGCATAGTCGGTTTTTTCGTTATTTGTATAATTAAGAGCCGCATAGCTTATGCTGAAAAAATTCTCCTCACTTTCAAAAATTAGCGTATCAGTATCATCTATGTGCTTTTTGAGCAAGCCGTTCTTATTTCCTGGAGTGATAAGTTTATTAAAGAGTTTTAATTCTTGCAACGCCAATCTGGGATAATCATCAGAAACTTTAATTTTGTCAGGTTTGATTATGGTGAGACCATTTATTCCACCGAAGTAAATTCTTTTGGTGTTTTTTCCATAGAATGAAGCGCCATCACTGTATTCATTGCCGGCAAGGCCATCATTTTTATTATAATCTCTAAAATGGTTAAGGTTCCTATTCCAATTAGACAGCCCACTGTTTGTGCTTATCCATATATTCCCAAAATCGTCTTCTTGTACAGCATGGACAGTATTATTTGGCAGTCCGTTACCTACATTATACATCTCAAACCCATAGCTTTTGTCGTTTAAAGAAACTTTATATAGGCCATTACTTGTGCCTACCCATAATTCTTTGTACGAATTGCTTTTAAAAAGAGAAATAACATCTCTATCAATTTGGGAAGATACATTTGAAAACTCATTGGTTATTGTGTTTAGAAGCTGCACACCACCACCTCGGCTGCCGATCCAAAGAAAGTTAGGTCGGTCTTCAATAATAGAATAGACTATATTACTATTTAAATTATTATTCGTACCTGTTGTCTTTAGAAACTGTTGATAAGCATCAATGGTATATTTCCCGGGTGCTTTTTTTGTAATACTTAGCTTAATAATTCCATGTCCACTGGTTCCAAGCCAAATATTATTATAAGAATCAATACAAATTGTATATACTGATTTGAATGCAAGATCAACGTCATTTGTGAAATCACCTGGGAAATGGAGAATATTTCCTGATTCATACTCTATAAAATCAACCCCTTCACCATCAAGACCAATCCAGTAGTTTTGTTTGCTATCTCTTTCAATCGCCAACACAGCATTATTTGATAGTCCATCTTCACTGGTAATGAGTGAGGTGTGTGAGAAGTCTTTATCAATTACATTTAAACCACTTCCCCTTGTGCCCACAATAATTTTTCCTTTTGGCTCCTCATAAATAGCTCGCACAATGCTATGGCTTAGTTCGCCTTTAGAAGGTTCGCCTTTTCTAATTGAAGAAAATGGTGTGCCTTCCGTGTTATATTCCAAAATACCATTACCATCTGTTCCTATCCATAATAAATTTGGTTGTACTTCATATATTTTCAGGATTTTAACCTTTTCGCCAGCTAGTTCCGGAAAGAGATAATCAACATTTTCAACAGCAATACCTTGGTTGAAGAACAATCTCAAAATTGTGCCACTATCAGTACCCAGCCATAGAAATTCGCCACCCTTACTATTAGCAATTTCTGTAATAGTGAAGGCTGAATTGCCAGCTTCAATTTTTTGAGATGCACCTGTATTTAGGTCAACATAAATCAAGCCGCCACCCTCCAAAGCCATGAAAAGCACCTGTTTGTCCTCAAAGTCAATAAACCAATGTTGGTCAGGTATCACTTCATTGGTTGTAGATAAGGAGTCAATTCTTACAGGAGTCCATTCATCTTCTTTGATAAGCGTGATTAGGTCGCCTTTTTCATTTAGCAAAGCAAGGCGTTGATTTGAAAAAGCTTTTATTCCAACTATTCTTTTTAGTACATCCTCGATACTTTTAGTTGTCGCTATTTGAATTAATTCATCTTTTTGTTCAGCATAATAAACTACCCCAACATCATAAATGCTATACCATAGCGTAAAATCGTAACCAATGCAACTGCGAATGATTCTTTCCCTACCAGGAGATAAGTTATCCGAATTTAAAAAAACTTTGAATTTTTCTGTATTGCGATTGTACCGGTTAATATTTTTATCGGTAACTATCCATAGGTCATTATTTTTGTCTTCGAATATTTCCCGAATAATGTTATTACCAATACTTGTTTTGATGTTGCGATCAGGCATATAAACCTCTATCTGCTTTCCATCGTATTTGTTTAAGCCATCCCATGTACCAAACCACATATATTGCTTACTATCTAAAAATATTGACGTAACAGCGCTATTAGACAACCCCTGGTCATTATCAATTTTTTTAAGATTCCAGTATTGTGCATGTAGTTTTATGGTGCTTGATAGGACAAGGAGGTTTATTATCCACAATAGGAGAATGGCCCTTAAAAGGGCTGAATTATGAGTGTGAATTTTTTTTAGCATAGTTTTCATGCCGTGCTCTTATGCAATTTACTATTAAACATCTTACAACTATTATTCTAACCTTAAAAATTCAGGAGTTAATTATTGATACTTGTAATGAGTTAAATAATTATTTACCACTGTAAAAATATCCATTAAGGTTTATCGCTCATATTATAATAATTACAATTAAATAAACATGATACTAATATTACCAATGTGTACACACTGTTACCATTGTTATATTGGTAACCCCTTTGGCAATATAGAGGACTTGATTTAAAAACAAATTTCGGACGTTTGCCAGTAAGGTTTATCAAGACAGCTAAAATACACCTAAAATGGATATTGCTAAAAGATTTAGTGAAAACCCGATATTGTCTCCCAAAGACATTAAGCCAAGCAACGAAGGTTTGGTTATTGAGTGCCTTCTGAATCCTGGTGTTTTTATTTATAATGGCAAGACATGGTTGCTACTCAGAGTAGCTGAACGGCCTACTCAAAAAAATGGTAAAGTTAGCTTTCCTGTCTTAGAAGAAGGTAAAGGCATAAAAATTCTTTCGTTTGATAAAAGCGACCCCGATTTTGATTTCTCAGATCCAAGAGTTATAAAATATAAAGAAGAATTTTTCCTCACTACCATGTCGCATTTGAGGTTAGTGAGTAGTTCAAATGGAATTGATTTTCAGGAAGAAATCGACTTCCCGCCTTTATATGGTAAAGGAGAGTCAGAAGCTTATGGTATAGAGGATTGTAGAGTGGCAACCTTCGAGGAAGGGTTTCATTTAACCTATACCAAGGTATCAGGTACTGGAGTTGGGGTAGGATATATCCAAACAAATAATTGGAAAGAGTATAATAGAAAAGGGATGATATTTTCTCCTCATAATAAAGATTGTGCCCTCTTTGAAGAGAAAATAGTTGGTAAATATTATGCGCTTCACCGGCCGAGCAGTCCGGAATTAGGTGGTAATTATATATGGTTGGCCGAATCTAGGGATTTAATACATTGGGGAAATCATAAATGTATTGCTGTTACCAGACCGGATAGTTGGGATAGTGCGAGAATTGGCGCCGGGGCTTCACCTATTAAAACATCGGAAGGATGGCTTGAAATATATCATGGAGCTAACAGCGATAACCGTTACTGTCTTGGGGCGTTACTCCTGGATTTAGATGACCCGGCAAAGGTAATTGCCAGAAGTGAGGAGCCCATTATGGAGCCGGTCATGGACTATGAGAAAACAGGTTTTTTTGGAAATGTTGTTTTTACGAATGGACATATTGTGAATGGAGACGTCATTACAATTTATTATGGTGCTTCGGATGAAGTTATCTGTGGGGCAACGTTTTCTATCGAGGAAATTTTGGGAATTTTAGAAAAACAGAAAGTGGGAATATGAAAGCATTATTGAAATTTATCAAAAAAACATTAATCGAGTATGACTTCTTTCTAAGTATGCCATATAACATGCGTGTTTTGCTGGTTACCAACATGGTTTATGCTTTTGTATTACCGGTAGTGGACATCTTCGTGAGTGCTTATATAATGCGCAGTTCAAATGACCCAAACTTAGTGGCTACATATCAATTGTTTCTTTATGTGGGCATACCTTTTACTTTTTTGATAAATGGCTTTTTGCTTAACAAAATTAATATCTCCAATCTGTACAGTTTCGGTATGTTATTAAGTGGTATTTCCATGCTGATTATGATGTCTCTTGATAATATGAATTTGTTTGGCGTAGCGTTTGCCGGTCTGATTATGGGCAGTTCATTCGGGTTCTTCTGGGCGAACCGTGATTTTTTGGCACTTATTACAACTAATGATGACAACAGGAATTACTATTACGGACTTGAGACTTTCTTTTTTACAACAACTTCTATAATTGTTCCATTTGCTGTTGGTTCGTTTCTTGTTTCTTACCAAAGCTTCGACTGGCTGAAAAGCGGAGATATTTCTTCTGCCTACCGCATTGTTACATACTGTGTTTTGGCAATAACTGTTGTATCAAGTTTTATTATACATAAAGGAAAGTTTGCTAATCCCTCCCAAAAAAAATTCGTGTATTTCAAATTTGATAAGCTTTGGAATAAAATGTTATTTCTGTCCGGACTAAAAGGACTGGCGCAAGGTTTTATTGTAACAGCTCCGGCAATACTTATTCTGCGTCTGGTGGGGGATGAAAATTCATTGGGCGTAGTCCAAAGCATAAGTGGAGTTATTACCGCTATAGCACTTTATATAATTGGCAGGGTTGCAAAGCCAAAGCACCGTATCGCTATTTTTACTGTGGGATTATTCATATTTTTCTTGGGTACGATTGCCAATGCCACTCTATTTTCTGCAACAGGAGTTATGATATTTGTACTGTGTCTGGTACTATTCAGACCATTGCATGATATTGCCTATTTTCCTATTCAAATGAAAGTAATAGACGTCCTTTCTAAAAAAGAAAAACGTAGTGAATTTGCTTATATATTCAATCATGAGTTTGGTTTGTTTGTTGGCAGATTTTTAGGATTGACATTGTTTATCGTTTTATCCACCTACGTGTCAATAGATTTTTCTCTCAAATATTCAATATTGATAATAGCTGCCGTACAGTTAATTTCTATTCCGGTAGCTAAGCAAATAATTAAGAGAACCAAAGAAGAAAAAGCAGTTGATGCCAATGAAAATGAAGATACACCCATATTAGAAAGTGCTTAATTAATATGAACAGATATACTAAAATATTATTAATTGTTATTTCAACCTTCTTTGGTTGTATCCAATCTGAACCTATATCAATTGCCCAGGTGGCAATTGAACGTGTGGAGGGGATGCCAAATCAGCCTAACTCTTATAAAATGCTGGCATGGAAAGAAAAAGCAATCAATTTTGATCGCTATATATTTAATCATGAAGCAACAGGTGATTATATGCCCCTGATATGGATTGACAGTGCTCAGAGAAATATAGATCAAAACACGTTCGGATTATATACCGTGATTGGAGATATACGACAAGGGCCGGACAAAAATAATGGCGAATTCCATGAGGCTCTAGCTTCATTAGGCGCATTAATGAGCGCCGGACTGGTAGGCATGGATAAAACCAATCAAAACGGCTACAATTATGTGAAAATGGTTCAGAATTATTTCAATACCGACAACGGATGGAATATCATAATGAATAATACCAGTGCCGAGGTTGCCATGCTTGGCGGCGGATATGGCCGTGACTGGTGGTATGATGTATTTCCCAATGTGCTTTATTATGCTGTGTGCGAACTATATCCTAATGTTGATGGTGCTGATTTAATCCAACGAACAATTGCTGAGCAGTTTTATAGAGCAGACTCTGTTCTTGCCGGCAATTACGATTATTCCTATTTTGATTATGCGGCAATGGAAGGTAAAAAAAATCAGATTCCATATCAGCAAGATGCAGCAGCCGGACATGCCTATGTATTATATTCCGCATATAAAAAATTTGGCGACGAGAAATATCTAAATGGAGCTAAATCATCTATTGAGGCATTATTAAAATTAAAAGAAAGTAGGTTTTATGAAGTATTGATGCCTTTTGGAGCATTAATAGCTGCAAGGATAAATGCTGAACAAGGGACAGAATATGATGTCGGTAAAATTCTTGACTGGACATTTGACGGATGTACAGCCGAGGATGGCAGGACTGGATGGGGTATTCTT
The DNA here is from genome assembly GCA_964507705.1 of uncultured Roseivirgaceae bacterium. GTDB lineage: Bacteria > Bacteroidota > Bacteroidia > Cytophagales > Cyclobacteriaceae > JAAUQL01. The sequence continues at coordinate 10,315 of CAZDRA010000036.1, forward strand.
AGTGAAAGATGGGGAGACTATGATATCCATGGATTGCAAGGAAGTTTGACAGATGGAGGGGGATATGGATTTTTGATGAACTCTTTCGATATGGCCTGGCCGCTGATTCCTATGGTGAAGTATAGCCCCGAATATAGCCGAACAATAGGGAAATGGATGTTAAATGCGGCAAATTCTACCCGATTATTTTATCCATATGAAATCCCTGATGAGAACCAATGGCTTCCAGAACTAAAGGGCATAACCAAAAATGTGATTGGCTATGAAGGAGTCAAAAAAATTGATGCCTATAATAAAGAAAGCCTCAAAGGGGTAAGCCCGGTAGCCTTGGGAGATGGGCCCAATTGGGTGGTTAAACAGCCGGAAGAATCAATGTTCAGTGTATACGGGTCAGCGCATGTTGGAATTTTCGGGGCAATTATAGAAAAGACCAATGTTGAGCAAATCTTAAAGCTGAACTGCCAGGCAACAGATTTTTATGGAGAAAATAATTACCCGACTTTTTTATACTATAATCCATACCCAGTCGGCAAAGAAATCATCTATCGCAATGATAATGAAGATATTATAGATTTATATGACCTCATATCAGGCGCAATCGTAACCAATAATATAGGAAAAGAAGGATATTTTACTATTCCTGCCGATGAAGCTCTGCTTATAGTAGTGATTCCGGCAGAAAGTGATATTGAGTACAAAGATGGCAGGGCAGTTATTAATGGAAAAACAGCCTTCTATTTATGAAATCCTTATTAATAAGAATGATGGTTATTTTAAAAAACATGAGCAGATGAAATATAAAATTTTACAACGTATATCAATCGCATGGTTGTTAATGGGTAGTTTCTCTCAAATATATGGTCAGGATATAACCATTACAGGTACAGTAACAGATTTGGAAGACGGCACTACTTTGCCCGGAGTCACCGTTCAAGTTAAAGGGACACAAAATGGTGCTATTACAGATATTGAAGGGGCATATGCTATAAGCAACATCAGTAACACTGATATTTTGATATTCTCTTATGTAGGTTATAAAAAGACAGAAATTTTAATTGGTAACCAAACGATAATTGATCTCACAATGGAAAGCGATGTAGAAACATTAGACGAAATTGTGATTACCGGATACGGGGGGCAGAAAAAATCTGATGTAACCGGAGCTGTTGCATCTGTAAATATGGAAGATTTAGTTAGAATCCCATATTCGGGTGTTACGCAGGCTATGCAAGGGTTGGCAGCAGGGGTGAATGTTACACAAAATACAGGAGCACCAGGTGAAGGTGTTGCAGTAAGGATAAGGGGAGTAGGGTCAATAAGTAGTGGAAACTCTCCGCTTTATATTGTTGATGGCGTACCTACTGAAAACGCCATGAATTACCTTTCTACCTCTGATATTGAATCGATCAGTGTATTGAAAGATGCCGCATCAGCTGCTATTTATGGTTCTAGAGCAAACAATGGGGTAGTTATAATTACCACGAAACAAGGCTCAGGGACTAAAGGGATACAAATCAATTTCAATTCAAGTTTTGGTATTCAACAAGTGGGGAAATTGACAGAAATGACAAATAAAGGCCAATATATTGAACTGTATAATGAAGCTGCAGATAACGACAATGTAGGTGTTGATAATCCAAGATTACGAAGAAAAAAAATTACTGAAGCTATGGCAGACACCTTGCCTGACATTGATCATCTTGGTGCTATTTTCAAACAAGCGATACTTCAAAACTACTATGTGGGGATTAGCGGAGGGGATGAAAAAACGCATTTTAATATTTCAGGAAGTTATTTTGGGCAAGAAGGAATCATTATTGGCAGCGATTATGAGCGGTTTACAGGAAAGGTGAGCGTTAGTTCACAAGCAAAAGAATGGCTGAATGTTGGTTTTAACCTGAATGTAGCAAATTCTACAACTAACATTATCGGCAGTTCGGGAGACGGGTTTGGTGGCAATGGCGGTAGTGTTATCCGGTATGCATTTTTCAGGACGCCAACCATACCAATTCTTGATGATAAAGGCGAATATGTTGACCTACCCGATAATCCGGAATTTTTTGGCGATGGATATAATCCGGTTGGGCTGGCCAACAACATCCACAATGTACTAAGTGATGTACAGATTTTAGGAGACTTTAATTTCAAGGTCGATTTTTCTGATCATATAAGCATTAGTTCAAAATTTGGCGTTGACAGCAATAACAATAATAGACGGAGATTTAATAAAACTTGGGGAACCAACGACCGGATTAACAATCCAAATTCTTTGTCGGTAAACAATGGTTCCTTTTTTAGCTGGACGTGGACTAACTTACTAAACTTTGACTACGTATTTGGCGATCATAGCCTTTCTGCAGTTGTTGGAACTGAGGCTATTAGTATTAATAGCAACTCCTCAGCTACTACCGAAAGAGATTTTTCAGATCAGAATTTGACGCTGGTTAATCTTGGAGGAGGGCAAGGAGCGATAACTGCCTCTGAAGACATCTGGGAATATAAATTGTTTTCATATTTCGCCCGGGCCAACTATAATTTCAAAGAGAAATATTTTTTAACTGCCATTGTAAGAAGGGATGCTTCCACTCGCTTTGAAGAGAAAAACAGATGGGGTACATTTCCTTCCCTATCATTGGGATGGAGAATAGACAAAGAGAATTTTTTGCAAAACAGCAATGTAATTGATCAATGGAAATTGCGGGTAGGTTATGGTGCTAATGGAAATCAAAACATTGATAATTTTGCTTATTTGGAAAAAATAAAGCCCGGATTTGAATACCCATTCGGAAATGTTGCGCAAAGCGGTTATGCTACCACCGAATTAGGGAATGCTGATGTAACATGGGAAACAAGCACACAGCTTGATATTGGTACGGATTTAAGTTTTTATAATAGCAAATTACTGGTAGCGCTGGATTATTTCCGCAAAGTGACAAAAGATCAACTGGTCCCAAATACGAATCCTTCATCAGCTGGATATGCAAACCCTTCCTGGATAAATAAAGGAAAAATATTAAACACAGGAATTGAATTGGAAATAGGATACAACGGAGAGATATCAGAAAGTTTGAATTATTCAATTAGTGGAAATGCGGCAATCATACGAAATGAGGTTTTGGAATTGGAGGGAGCATTTCTTAATGGACGGATAGATAATGGAGTATGGGCCACCAAAACTGAAGAAGGATATTCCATAGGTTCGTTTTATCTATACGAAATGGAAGGAATATTTCAGAATGAATCTGATGTTTTTACCCATGCCTTTCAGGGAAATAATATAAAGCCGGGCGATATAAAATACAAGGATCAAAACAATGATGGCATCATTGATGCAAATGACAGGACTCATGTTGGCAAAGCTATTCCTGATGTGATAATTGGATTGAATCTTGGGCTATATTATAAGAATTTCGATCTGAATCTTTTCTTTCAAGGAGCTTATGGCCAGGATGTTTACTATCAGGTAGCTACTGACATCGAAGGATTTTACCGACCATTTAATCTTACAAAAAGATATTATAACGAGCGATGGACAGGAGAAGGCACAAGTAATACTCAACCCAGAGCTTCCTGGAAGGCTAAACCCAATAATACAAAACCTTCTACGCGATTTCTGGAAGACGGATCTTATACAAGGCTTAAAACCTTGCAGGTTGGTTATCAATTTCCCAAACATCTATTAGAAAAGCTCTACCTGCAAAAATTGAGAATTTACTTTTTGGCAAATAACCTATTGACGTTCACAAGTTATCCCGGCCTTGATCCGGAAATGACTACCAGTAACAATTCAACGCAAGAGGGTGATAAAGCTGCCAATATAGAATGGGGCACTTATCCCACTTCAGTTTCATATAATTTTGGACTTCAGGTAACATTTTAGAAAATGAGAAAGATAAAATTAAAAATATTAACCGGCTTCACTCTTCTGTTTCTATTAGGGTGTAATGATTTTTTGAATACGGAATTACAGGGGGTTTATACCAATACCTCATTTTATCAAACCAAGGATCATGCAATATTTGCTATTAATGCCAGCTATGAAATTATTGCTTTTAGAAACATTAATAACAACTTATGGGTATTTGGAGATGTTGCCTCTGATGATGCATTAAAAGGGGGGAATCCCGGTGATCAAAGTGATATAGGTTTTATTGATGAATTTATTATTACTTCAGATAATGGATTTATAGAATCGATATGGAAACACTATTATGAAGGTATAGTAAGGGCAAATAAAGTAATTTATCATGTGCCCGAGATAGAAATGGATGATGAACTAAAACAAAGAATCATTGGCGAAGCAAAATACTTGAGAGCCTATTTTTATTTTCACCTTGTTAATATTTTCGGTGAAATTCCTTTGAAAACGGAACCTGCCTTTGCAGCTGATGATTTACATGTCCCGGTTTCAGAAGTAGCAGCAATTTATCAGCAAATAGAGCAAGACCTTGCTGATGCTTCCTTAGTGCTCCCGGTATCCTATAGTTCTGAAAAAGGCAGAGCAACCAAAGGGGCTGCATTAGGACTTTATGCGAAAGCTCTTATGTTTCAGAAAAAATGGCCGCAATGTCTCGATGCGATTATTGAAATGGAACAATTGGGATATACATTAATGCCAATCTATAGACAAAACTTTGAAGTGACGACTGAAAATAATGCTGAATCTGTATTTGAGATCCAACATGTGACTGATCAGGCACCTTTTTTGGGTAGCAATTTAAACCAATGGTTTTCTCCCATAGTTGAAAACGGTTATTTCTTCAATGCCCCAACCCAGAATTTCGTGGATGAATTTGAAGTTACACTATCAGGGATTGTAGATCCAAGACTAGACTATACTGTAGGACGAGAAGGTGAAAAGTGGGTAAATGGTGAAGATTTTCTTCCTGAGTGGTCACCGGCAACAGGTTTCTTGCAACGGAAACACGTGCAACCTTTGGCAGAAATTGGAAAAGGAACAAAAGGTGATGGAGATTTAAACTATACTTTCATGCGGTATTCAGAAGTGCTTTTAATAAAAGCTGAAGCACTAAATGAACTTAACAGAGGAGTCGAGGCATTAATTCCTCTGAACGAAGTAAGGGAAAGGGCACGTGAAAGTTATCTTTATGATGATAATCTACCAGAATTTGGTACTATTCCTACTGATTTATTGCCCGAAATAACTTCTACTGACCAAAGCTCTCTAAGAGTATCTATTCAACACGAAAGGAGAGTAGAACTAGGTTTTGAATTTCACAGGTTTTACGACCTGATGAGGTATGGACCTGCTATAGCGGAAGAAGCGTTGTCAGATACGAATTTCGACTATGCCACACACAGATATTTCCTAATACCTCAAAGTGAAATAGATACAAATAATTCAATTTCAAATTAGTAGTTCATTTTTAAACAAAAATTAAACATTATGAAAAAGTTAAAATTTGCAAAATTTAGTTCGTTACTGCTTATTGTAGCCATATCAGGTATGGTTGTGATAAATAGCTGTAAAGAAGATGATGAACCGGTGCCAGTGGTTTTTGGACCACTAAATGCTAAAATTACTGAAGCTGATGACCTTATTGCTACAACAGAAGAGGGTACTGCTGAGGGACAATATCCTCGAGGATCACAAGATATTTTACAAGGAGCCATTGATTTGGCTCAAGCTGTAGCAGACAATACATCTTCTACTCAAACGCAAGTAGATAATGCGGTTATTGCCTTGCAAGCAGCGATTGACACATACAAAGCTAGTGTTATTGAGGCAATCGATCCAGATAACCTGGTGGGACATTGGCCATTTAGTGAAGGTTCGGGAACCTCGACAGCTGATTATTCAGGAAATGATTTTGATGGGACATTTAAAACAGGTCATGCTGATATGGGTGCTGGAACTCCCACATGGGGAACAGACCGATATGGAAATGATAACAGTGCTGTAATGTTTGATAAAGGCTCTTGGATAGAAGTGCCATACAATGCTTCGCTTAATCCAAAGGCGATTACCATTTCAGTATGGGTAAATGTAACAGAAATACGTGAAAGTAATCGTTTCTTAGGCTTGCAATCATGGTTGGGCTATAAGTTTCAACTTCAATCGGCAAATAAATCATTTTTTACTGCCGCAGTTGCCCCAGCACATACCGGTGCAATATATGATAAGGATACTGATCCTGCATTGCCAATAGACGAATGGATTCATCTGGCCGTTTCTTTTGGTGGAGGTGAAATGGTATTTTATATTGATGGCACAGAATCAAATAGGATCGAGATTCTTCCAGTAGCAGACATGGCTACAATAACCGGTCATAATCTTGCCATTGGTGTAGGTTCAAGTAGGTATGCTGATACGGATGCAAATTATGGTGATGAAGCACATCCTGATTATCATATCATACCTGTGGCCTGGGGTGGATATTTCAATGGTTTACTCGATGAATTAAGAATTTATAAAGCAGTTCTTTCTCCAAGCCAGATAACGAGCATTTATAATTTAGAAAAACCTTAATGCTAAATAGTGTAATGCGTATTGATTTATTTTAATTTTCAGAAAAGGACAGTAGCTATTTCTACTGTCCTTTTCTGATTTATACGATGCATATACCTTGTTGAACATAAAAAATCTCTTACTATTTTTTCTGATTTTAATTAATGGGTCAGTAGGCGCTCAGGTGCAACAGCTTACTATTAGCAGGATTGAGCAAATGCCAAATTCCCCATCGCCATATTTGATGAGAGACTGGGAGAAGGTAGCATTAGGGTTTGACAGCCTGGTTTATGATATTACGAAAGCAGGAGACTACTTACCACTTATTTTTATTAATGAAGCGGGTATTAACTACCCCGAAAACAAAAGTTTTGGTTTGGATACCTATGTGGGTACATTTTCTTCCGGAGGTGGTGAGGCCATTAATGTACTTCCTTCATTAATAGGGGCTACTCTGGTGGGAATAGACAAAAACAACCAAAATACCATGAATTGGGTGATGCTGGCGCAGGATTTTTTTAACAATAGACTGGAAGAGAATGTCTATTTAAACAATTATAATGGTCGAAGTGGCATAGATTGGTGGTATGACATCATGCCCAATATTTATTTTTATCAACTCAATGATTTATATCCGGGTGTAGGCGATGCTGATTTTCAATTTACTTCCATAGCCGGCCAATGGCTCAAAGCCATAAAAGCCATGGGAGGCACTGACGCTCCCTGGTCAGTCCCATTTATGGATTACCGTGCCTGGAGTTTATCTACCATGACTCCTTTGACTACAGGTGTAAAAGAACCCGAAGCTGCCGGAGGTATTGCCTGGTTGTTGTACCACGCTTATATCAAAACAGGAGACGCCACTTATTTAAAGGGGGCAGAGTGGAGTATGGAATTCCTAAACAGTCTTACTGCAAACCCTTCTTACGAGCTTCAGTTACCTTATGGCATTTATATCGCCGCCAGGATGAATGCTCAAATAAGTACATCTTATGATATTGAGCTTATGTTAAATTGGACATTTGACCGGGGAGATTTGAGAGGATGGGGGGCAATAGTAGGCAACTGGAATGGCGTCGAAGCATCTGGTCTTATTGGGGAAGCTAATGATCAGGGCAATGATTACGCTTTCTTAATGAACGGATTTCAACATGCCGGAGCCCTTGTGCCCATGGTACGGTACGACAAGCGTTTTGCCCGTGCCATAGGTAAATGGATGCTCAACCTTGCCAATGCTACACGTTTGTTCTACCCGGGGTTTCTACCGGCAGAGCAACAAGATGCCTCTATTTGGTCAACAGCCTATGATCCTGAGGGTTATATTGGCTATGAGGGTTTAAGAGAAAAATTGAATGAAAACCCCGGGCCATTCTCTACCGGGGATGCTGCTGCTGCCGGATGGGCAAATACAAATCTTGCCCTTTATGGATCTTCATCTGTAGGGATTTTCGGAGGTATTATCAAAACCACTAATGTGGACAAAATACTTCAATTGGACTTGCTAAAAACCGATTATTATCGAGAGGATGCTTACCCTACTTTTTTGTACTACAATCCATACACAACCAGTAAAACAGTTGCCATAAATGCCGGGACTTCACCAGTAGATTTGTATGATGTTCTAAGTGAAGCTTTTTTAGTACAAAATGTGACTGGAAATACAGATTTCACTATTTCAGGAGATCAGGCTGTAGAGTTGGTTTTAGTGCCTGCCGGAGGAGCAATAAGTTATAATCTTAACAAGATGCTTATCAACGATATTGTAGTTGATTATATGCAATCAGTTCAGGCCTATAACAATCCACCGAGAATTAAAAGCCTTGCTGCCAGTGATGAATTACTCGAAATAGGGAGTAACACTACGATCTATGCAACAACTGTTGACCCGGAAGGTGAAACACTAACCTATTCATGGGCTTTGGATGGAGAAGCCCTGCCAGAAACAGGATCATCACTTTTATGGACTGCTCCGGAGACTGTGGGCAATTATCAAATAGCCCTTACGGTATCTGATGAGCAACTCAATGAAACCAGTAGTTCTTTGCAGCTTGAGGTTGTAGATCATATCAACTCACCGCCCGTTATCGTTGATCTTACTTCAAATAAGTATAATATTAATCCTCAGGAAGATGTATATCTCACCTGTTTTGCTGAAGATGCTGATAATGATGCGCTTGTTTATAGCTGGTCTGCTAATGCAGGAACAATTTTGGGAGTGGGAAATACAGTAATATGGCAGAGCCCTGCTGATGAAGGAGTATATGAAGTGTTGGTAGTGGTAGATGATGGCAATGGTGGGATTGCTGAAAGTAAGCTCAATTTTCTGGTTAAAGGTTATTCATCTATTGAAACCGGTAAGCTGATAGCTTATTATCCTTTTTCGGGAAATGCCAATGACAATAGTGGGAATAACTTAAATGGACAGGTATTCGGGGCGGCACTAACCGATGATCTGCAAGGAGAGGCAGCCGGTGCCTATTATTTTGATGGGATAAATGACTTTATCAAAGTAGGAAATACAGATTTATTGAATTTTAAAGAAGCAATAACAATAAGCTGTTGGATAAGGCCTGAAAACCTATCAAGCGGTAAAGAATCGTTTATATTATCCCATGGTAGTTGGCAAAACCGGTGGAAGATTTCCGTTGTTTCAGGGAAAGTGCGTTGGACACTCAAAGCTTTATCCAATATTAGGGATGTTGACAGTAGTTTAGGATTGACAGATAATGAAAATTACCATATTACAGCTACGTTCGATGGAAATTATGCCCTTTTATACATCAATGGCAAACTAGACGGCTTTGATGTATTAAGTGGAGATATTAATCTTAGCCCGTATGATTTTCTCATTGGCAGAATGCTCCCGGATGATCAGAATGCTTATAATTATCAAGGATTAATCGATGAGGTTTTGATCTACGACTATGCCTTAACTCCTGAAGATGTAATGAGACTTATGGAAATGCCGATAGTTACGGGGCTGAGCCAGACAGTATATGATGATATTGTAAAAGCATTTCCAAACCCTACAACCGGGGAAGTATCTGTTAAATTAAACATCAATCAGCATGTTGAGTTATTGGGCGTATATGATGTATTCGGACAGAAATTAACTATAGATTATAGAAAAAATGAGAATAATGAACTAATGCGTTTTTTGGATTTTAGTTATTATCCAAATGGGATTTATTATATCCATTTTGGCTTGCTAAATAAAAATAAAATAGTAAAAGTTATTGTTTTAAAATGATAAGTATTGATTTCTAACTCATTATAAATACCAATAATTAACTCCTGAATTTTTCAGGTTAGAATCTACCATGATGTTTAAAATAATGATCACCAACAAGCGAAAATACAGCTTGAGAAGTATGTTAGAGAAAAGGCAAAATCGGATACAATTAGCATTTTGAATGCGTGCGTTCAACTGGTAAATGCGGAGGTTGTTGATTCTATTTCTCAACTTTATAACAAAAAACGAATGAAAGCCTGAAGGAATATTTACTTAATGTGAACGACTCCACTGAAATATCAGTTTATCTCTCAAAGCCAGAAGTGCCTAAAAATATTGCAAGTAAACCTGTATTTGAAGTAAAATATGGAATAAAGGAGGAACGGATTGAATAATTTCTGAATTTTTATTAGAAATTGAAATAGATAGTTAAATACACCTTTTTTTTTAGATTCAATATCAGACAAATATCATGTTTGGATTTGACTCATTGATATCTTATGTAATAAAATAGATAATATCCTCTTTTTCAAATCTTAATTTAAGCTAACTTTAAATTATTAAACAAAATATCATATATCACATGTATAGAAAGTTAATCTGGAAAATCACTGCGCTTGCTTTTTTTTATTTTTTAGTTCACAGTTCTATTCAAGCCCAGTCAAATATTTACAAATTACATTCTTTGTTTATGTATAATTTTACAAAACATGTACAATGGGATGACACAGGAAGTAATTTTACCATTGGCGTTTTTGGCAGTCAAAATGCCTTGAAGGTGGTTAAAGCTAGTTTTGCTGGCAAAAAGGTTTCGGGAAAGGAAATTAGAGTTATCAATATAGCCGGTATTGGAGACGCAAATGCATGCCAATTGATTTACACACCCAAGTCAAATAAAAATAAAATCCTCAATATTTTTGACGATACAGATAAAAACAATAGACTTTTTGTATCTGAAGATGACCTTGTCACAAAGGGTTTCCCTATAAGTTTTATAATAACCGGCTCAAAACTAGGATTTAAGGTAAGCAAAAAAAACTTGGCAAATTGTGGTTTAAAGATGAGTTCTTCCTTGCTTTCGCTTGCTGATGTTGTTGATTAATAATTTTTCCTACTACAGAATATATTTTTCAATTAGGTAAGGTTTTATCACAAATGGTATCTATATGATTAAAATGATAGAAACCAAATGTTAAGTTACCCAATATCATTGTTAAAACTGTTTCTTACCAGCCTAACAAATAATATTGAGTTTTTAGTTTCACCAATTACATCAAATTAAAAACCTCCTATCTGATAATTATTGTTAACCTTTTTAAATTGCCATTTTTCATCAAAAAAACAATTACGATATTTATCTTTCATTATTCCCAAGCAAGTCATGAGACCAGATATAATGAAGGCAGCGAAAATCAAGGCAGGAGGTTATTGTGCCTATCAAGAGCGAACCCAACAAAATGTTAGAGATAAACTATATAATTTGGGTTTATACAGTGATGAAGTTGAAGAAGTTTTATCGGAATTGATTACTGAAAATTTCGTAAATGAAGAGCGGTTTGCAAAATCATATGCAAGAGGAAAATTTACATTAAAAAAATGGGGGAAGCGAAAAATTGTCTTTGAGTTAAAGAAAAGAAATTTATCTCAGTACTGTATTGATCAGGCATTAAAAGAAATTTCTGATGAAGATTATGAAAAAGTAATTACCCGAATAGTTTTAAATAAACTTGACAATGTTGTGGAGATTGGAATTATTTCGAAAAATAAAATTGCAAATTACCTTATTCGAAAAGGATTTGAACCCGATATTGTTTGGACAATAATAAATACATATTCAATACCCAGTAAATAGATAGCGGTTTTAGCAAGCATAAGAATTTATCTTGATGAGGGTTGATTAACCGAAATTCTGTTCCTTTACTTTGTAATATTCTTCCATTAAATTTTCAACAACCTTTCTTACTGGCAAAATTTCGTGAACATACTCAATTGAAGGACCGGCACACCATACATTTTGATACGTATTACTAAATGCAGCTTTTCTTAAAGATCTCATCCCTTTATAAAAGGTCAGCATTTTAACCATTTTTTTAATTTTGCGATTTTTATTTAAATACTGTTCTATCAAATTTTGTTTTGTGCCTGTTTTCTGTACGTATGGTGTATTTATTACCGTACATGGAGACCCGCTCAATTTTGTTGTCATTACAATATCTTTTGAGGAAAACTGAATACAGGCCTTTTTATATTCAAGAGAGACAGGAGACTCTTCAGTAGCAATAAATGGGCTGCCCATTGATATTCCACAAGCACCCTCTGCAAGTTTTTCAGAAAGCTGTTTGCCATTTCCAACTCCCCCTGCTGATATAATTGGAACATCTGTAACTGACTGAATTCGGGTGATAAGATCAGCACTACTCAAGTTTCCGGCATGTCCTCCGGCATCTCTATTTACAGCTATCAAAGCATCTGGATTATACCTGGATACTTTTTCGCCATATATTTCATCAACAACATCACAAAAAACTAATATTCCCTTTTCATGACAATCTCTAATTATTTTGGAAGGATTACCCAAAGAGGTGATCACATAATCAACATTGAACTTCAAACAAGAATTTAATTGATCAGTAAGACGAATATTTGATTTATTGGCAATGAGATTTATACCAAATGGCCCAATAGATTTCTCCTTTAATTTTTCTAAAGCTTTTCTAAATTCTTTGTCAGTTCTATAATTCAAAGCCGGAATCGCACCTGTAATGCCTGATTTTGCAGCTTCTACAACCATATTTACATCAGAAACTAAAAACATTGGAGCAAGAATTATTGGATATCTAATGCCTAGTAATTCTGAAAGAGGAGTTTTTAATTGAGGTAGATGAGACAATGTTTTATTTTATATTTTGCCGTTTATGTTTTGTCGGTTGCCACGGTTGAGCAGGAGGTCTTGCGCAAGAAATGGCAAAGGATAGTAGGAGAATTATTATTATTAACTTTTTCATAAAAAGTTGATCAAAAGATAAATTGAAGAAATTATTGCGCCCAATTTACTAACTTAATATTAATTAAATGGACTTCAGTCTAATTAACGATCAGTTTGTCAATTTCATTGCCGGTAGGGTGTATTCATGAAAAAAATTATTTTATACCAAATCCATTTACAGATTCATCAAAATTGTATTTACTGATACTCTCTTTTTATAATTTTCATTGTAAAAAACATACTTAATTTTTCCATTTTGGTTAATAATATATGTTGCCGGCACAGGTAAATTTGCTCCATTAGCACCATTGAATTCATCTAACTTTATTCCCCAAATTTTGAAGTTGGTATTTTTACTTTTGCTAACTTTATAATTTACCTTATAGGCCTTCATGATATTCATTTCAACATCAGAAATTATCCGAATAGTATTATTAATTTTACTTGACGTTTCATCTACAAATTCCAAAATCTCAGGTGTTACAGCTACTACTGAAGCTCCTTTTTCTATGATCAACCCTAAAGAATCGCTCAATTCTTCCAACTGCCTACTGCAATATTTACACCAATGCCCTCTATAAAACATGAGTACGACCGGTCCCTTTTTTAGTTGATCTTCCAGAATATAAAGCTTATTGAATTGATCGATTGCCTTAATATCTGGAGCATTTTCTCCTACAGATAGTCCGTGCGGTATCTCTCCCTTCTGGGTAAAAGACAACATTAGGAACATTATACAAGAGTAAAATAAAATTGGTTTAGCGATTGGCATAATTTGAATTATTTTTAAGGGCAAAGTTCATTAAATAAAAATAAATCACCTGTCGCAATTGTGACAGTTACTATTTCTCATATTTACAAAAACATTCAATCAAATAATTTCATCGTTTTGTAATTTAAGTATCTTACAATTTCGAAGTATAAAATTGTTAATTATAAACGGATAAAAATTATTTGACCTATTAAAATTAGATTTTACGATAAGAATAATGGCCAAAACTAAAACTTCCTTTTTCTGTCAGAATTGCGGGGCGCAATCCCCAAAGTGGGTAGGGAAATGTCATGCTTGCAATGAGTGGAATACTTTCGTTGAAGAGGTATTGATTCCTAAAAATAATCAGGAAGATTGGATCGAAAAGAAACCAAAAAATGGTGCAGTATCTAAGCCTGTCCTTTTAGAAGATATTAAATTTAATAAGGAACAGCGATTAAATACAAATGATAAAGAACTTGATAGAGTCCTGGGCGGAGGATTAGTTAGGGGTTCGTTGGTCCTTATTGGTGGAGAACCGGGGATAGGAAAATCAACACTGATGTTGCAAATAGCTCTTGGGATAGATTCGACCAAAATATTATACGTCTCTGGCGAAGAAAGCAATCAGCAGATAAAAATGCGCGCGCAAAGAATTGGAGTGCAATCGCAAGCTCTATTTATCCTCACCGAGACAAACCTTAGTGCCATTTTCAATCAAATAAAATCTTTAAAACCATCCATTTTAATTATTGATTCTATTCAAACAATGTCTACGGACAAAATTGAGGCTGCCCCGGGGAGTGTATCGCAAGTTCGTCAGTGTGCAAGTGAATTGATGAAATTTGCAAAAACGACAGATACTCCAGTATTTTTAATTGGGCATATTACTAAAGAAGGAGCCTTGGCCGGACCAAAAATCTTAGAGCATATGGTAGATACTGTGATTCAATTTGAAGGAGACCGACACTTGAGCTACAGAATATTACGTACTACAAAAAACAGGTTTGGATCAACTTCAGAACTTGGTATTTATGAAATGCAAAACAATGGCTTAAGGCAAGTTTCTAACCCTTCAGAAATTCTCATTTCTCAAAGAGAAAGTGATTTGAGTGGTATTACAATTGGTGCATCGTTGGAAGGAAACCGCCCACTATTAATCGAAATTCAATCGTTAGTTTCATCGGCAGCTTATGGCACACCACAACGTAGCTCTACGGGTTTCGATTCTAAAAGGTTAAATATGTTATTGGCCGTCCTGGAAAAAAGAGGTGGTTTTAAACTTGGCACACAAGATGTATTCCTAAATATTGCCGGTGGGTTGCGCATTGATGATCCGGCAATCGATTTTGCAGTGGCAGTTTCACTTATTTCTTCATTGGAAAGCACGCCTATTCCAAAAAAAATATGCTTTGCCGCCGAAATAGGTTTGTCAGGAGAAATTCGCGCCGTCAATCGAGTAGAAAATAGGATTATGGAGGCTGAAAAACTTGGATTTGAACAGATATATATATCTGAATATAATTCAAAAGGATTAGACCTTTCAAGAATAAATATGGAGGTAAAAATGTTTACCAAACTTGATATTGCTCTCTCATCAATAATACACTAAAAATGCAAATTAAAGTTCCACATACGCTTGTGCTCCTTTTTGGTATAATGGTGTTTGCTTTGTTATTGACGTATTTTCTCCCACAAGGGAAGTTTGAAACCATGGAAAATGAACATGGCCAGACAGTGATAATTCCAAATAGTTATGAGAAATTTTCGGAGCATACTTATTTAAGCATTTGGAGTTTGTTTTCTGTATTACCAAGGGCATTTGCCGATAGTCAAGGAATTATATTTTTTATTTTTATAATTGGAGGTGCTTTATCTGTAATAAAATCAACAGGGGTAATTGACGCATTTCTTGGTAAAATGCTTAAGAAATTTGGCAAACAACCACAACTCTTGATTGCGGGATCAATGTTTGTCTTTGCTGTTGGATCAAGCACACTAGGTATGGCAGAGGAATATCTTCCATTTATTTCTGTACTAATTGCTCTTTGCCTTGGTATGAAAATGGATGCATTATCGGCAGTAGGAATTATGGTTGTTGGATATGGTGTTGGATATGGTGTAGCAGCAATCAATCCCTTTACCGTAATGATTGCGCAAGATATTGCTGAGATACCACCTACATCCGGTATGTGGTATAGAATTATATTGTTCATTCCTTTTTTCATGCTGGGTTGGTACCATGTTCAGAAATACGCACTGGATGTAAGGCAAGATTCTTCTAAAAGTCTAATGACCAAGGTTGATAATAAACCAATCCAAAATGAAAAATTGAATCTGGACCTTACTAAAATGCATTTAGTCATTTTGATTATCACATTATTCGCATTGGGTTTAATTACTTATGGAATTTCAGCCTGGAATTGGTATCTGACAGAACTTGGGGCTGTTTTTTTTGGTTTGACTGTTTTAGTAGTAATTGTAAACAGGATAAACCCCAGCAAAGCTGCAACAATATTCGGAGTTGGAGCCAGTGAGTTAACTTTAACAGCGTTAATGATAGGTTTTGCCAGATCGATTGCCTTGATTTTAGAAGATGGTCACGTCATGCATACAGTTATAAATGGGTTGTCCATTCCATTGCAAAAAACAGGACCTGAAACTGCTGCGGTAGGTATGTATATTATTCAGAGTACTATGAACCTGTTTGTCCCTTCGGGAAGTGGACAAGCATATGTGACAATGCCACTTATGACACCAATCGCTGATCTGACAGGGTTATCAAGGCAAATTGCTGTATTGGCCTATCAATTTGGCGATGGTTTTACAAATATGCTTGTTCCTACAAATGCTGTTTTGATGGGAATAATTGGTATTGCAGGTGTCCCATATGATAAATGGTTTAAATTTATAATTCCACTTATGATTAAATTTTGGGTTATGGGTTCGATTGCTTTAATTGTAGCTGTTTGGATTGGATATTAGCTGATCATTCCATATGAACTTAACCTACTAATACTACAATTCGTTAAAACAAATTATTTAAATATCAGAACCAAATGCTCCATTGTACACTAATTACAATTCACAACTTAAAATAGTACAATTCTTCTTTTGGCATTTGCGAAATTATTTATGTACTTTCGGGTAAAATCAAAATTAATACTAATAAAATTGACTAAAATGAAAAACCTAGCACTGATTCTTGCAATAACCTTTTGTGTTTCAGCCGTAAATGTAGCCACAGCACAACTTACAAAAAAAGAAAAAAAAGAATGGAAGAAGAAACTTAAAAAAACTTCGCCTGAGCAATTTAAAAGGATGTATGATGAGAACTCGTCATTAAAATCTGAAGTAAGTAGCATTCAGGGTCAACTATCAAGTCTTCAGTCATCTATGGGAACGAAAGATGCAAAAATTGCCGAATTAACGGAACAAAATAGAAAGATGGAAGCACAGGTAAATGCTGCAAGAAAAGCAATTGCAAAAGCTAAACAAGAATCTGCATCTCAGCCAGCTGGATCTACTATATCTGATGATGGTGTAGTTTTCAAAGTCCAGATAGGAGCATTCAGAAACAAGGATTTGTCAAAATACTTTGAAAACAATGATAATTTCGGTGGTGAAACTGATGCCGATGGTGTTCAAAAAATTACCTTGGGTAAATTTAAAGATTATTGGGAAGCTGATACATTTAAAAAGTATTTGAGAGAAATGGGAGTAAACGATGCATGGATTGTACCTTACAAGGATGGTACAAGAGTTCCAATGAAAGACGTACTCGAAGGAGTAGTGCAATAAAAAGATTTCAAATCAGGGAATAAAAAAAGGGTCGATATCGACCCTTTTTTATTATCCTGATTTACCTTATTAATATTATTTTTTTACCATTTCCACTAATTCATCTTCGATGTTCCAATCTTTTGCCAATTTGAGCATGGCAGTCGCTTCCATTTCAGTGATATAGCCCTTTTGGTTATTAGCTCTCCAAACCATGTCAAGGTAGCTCAATCTCTTATCCTTATCTAATCTTCCAATTATCTTATTCAAATATTCCCGAGCTCTTTCAAAAGCAGAAATGTAGTCATTAGCAATAAATTCATTTGCCCATTTGAGTTCCTCTTCTGCATTATATTTTTTGGCAGTTTCATCAAGGATTTTTTGTTCATCCTCATCCAATCCATGATAATGGAATATTACAGATTTTAATAATAAAAATGCCCTTTTTTCCTCACTAGTCATCACTAGATATTTAAGTCAATACAAATATATAAGAAATAGACATTTATGAACTATAATATCAAAAGTTCTTGAATTTGTTAAAATTTATTGCAAGAAATTCCAATTAAATTGATGATTTGAATTGTAGTTCATAATACTCTATTGATCAACTTTTTATATCTTTTTCAATTGCAGTAATTTTAGCGTAAATGTTATACAAATACCTATTTATGATTTCAATTCTAACCTATAAATGAGACATTTTGAAATGATTCATTTTACCTAAAATAACTTAATTCAACTTATAAAAACTTAATGTGTAAATGGGTATAAAATAATGTTTTGAACTTTCTATTTGGGGATGACTTTTTTACCCCGAAAAGAATAGAAAATTGTCAAACTAATAAGTGGTTTTTTTTAATAACCGTCACCTAAATAGAGAAATCTATCATCCATTTGTAAACAATCTGAGATAGATATTTTAGTCAATTGCAAAATGTGCCGATCTTGTTGATTCAGTTTTAATTTGGTATTTTTATAATAGCTCCAATATAATCCACCATTAAATACTCTCCCATGGAAAAAAGAAGACAATTTATTAAACGGATGTCGGGTATCACTGCTGGAATTATTTTACCTGTCCAACAAATTACTTTAACTAAAGGTGCTTTATCAGACAAATGGGGACAATTACTACCAACGCGTAAATTAGGGATAACAAACAAAGAAGTTACTATGCTTGGTGTTGGAGGATATCACATTAGTTGGCCACCAGAAAAAACAGCGCAGGCTATTATTGAGACTGCAATTGAAGGTGGTGTTCGTTTCTTTGATACTGCCGAATCTTATGGCCCGCACACTAGCGAAATAAGATATGGAAAATACCTTACACCGAAATATCGTAACGAGATTTTCTTAATGACAAAGTCCACAGCCCGAGATGCCAAAAAAATGCGTAAACATCTTGAAGGCTCTCTGAAACGTATGAATACAGATTATCTGGATCTTTGGCAAGTACATTCAGTAAGAGATAAGAATGATGTTGATAGTAGAATGGCAAATGGCGTATTTGATGTAGTGATGAAAGCTAAAGAAGAAGGGAAGGTAAAACATGTTGGTTTTACTGGCCACAGAGACCCAAAAGCAAATTTAAGGGTAATGGAAATAACTTCCGACAAGCCAATTTTTGAAACCATACAAATGCCAATAAATGTTATGGATGCGCATCTTGACCATTTTATTAATACTGTTTTACCAGTGGCGATGAAATCTAATTTGGGAATTTTAGCCATGAAGACACTGTCTGATGGAAGATTTTTTAGCAATAAAATACAAAAGGATAATGTGGTTTGGGAAACAGAAAATCCCGCTATTCCAAATCGGATATCCATAAAGGAGGCGCTTTATTTCGTATGGTCTCTTCCCGTCAGTGTAATAATTACTGGGGCAGAAAGTGTGGCATTTATGCAAGAAAAAATTGATTTCGCCCGGGAATTCAGCAGCTTTACGAAATCACAGCGAGAAAAGTTAATAACCAAAGTTAGCGATTTGGCAAATGAAGGTCGTGTAGAGTACTATAAAAAAATTAGTTAGCGTCTATCCTTAAACTCTATTCAATCAATTTCGGCTTAATGTTAACTTAATATCATCCAATAACAATAAATGTAATTCTTGATTAGAAAATTCTTTAATCGCATAGGGCAACCCTTGCTTATCTCCTGAATCTATAAATCGAAGGATTGAGTCTTCCAATTTCCAGTTTAGAGTATTCACTAATGTATCGCTTGAAAAAATGCATCCCTCAAATCCATATGCAGTAATTGTCACCTTCCCATCTTCTTCAAATTTAATCTGCCCATTCATATTTAAGTTTTCTTCTTTCATTTCAGGTAAACTTTCTTCAGGTTTAGTTTCCCAATGAGCATTCCAATTACCAATAATTTGTTCACTTTTACTTTTCTTAGAATTACATCCAATTTTAAAAAATACGATCAGAAAAAACAGTGGCAACATTAGATTAAATAGATTTCTCATCCTCATTTTTTAAAACATTTATTGAAAGAATATAAAATAGGTTGCGTACAGCATCAATATTAAATAGCAATTTTCTTTAAAATATTGTTAAATGTAATTATTAAATAATTCAATTAAAAATCATCTTAGTCTTCTTAACCATCCGATTTATTGAATCATTATTAGCAGTATAATCTTTGACTTTATCCATGGAAATCCATGCAAAATCAATTGATTCATTATTCAGTTTTATTCTTTCCTTTTTGTCAGCTACCATCAAAAACCTTAGGTCATAGTGAAAATGATCCGGCACATTTGATCGAGCAGGTATCATATGGATATCCATATCAAATAATTTATTGCCAACTATTTTTATATTATTCAACCCTGTTTCCTCTCTTGCTTCTTTTAAAGCGACAGTAACAACGTTTTCATCTCCATCTGCATGACCTCCGGGTTGAAGCCATCGATTTAGCTTTTTATGTTTGAGTAATAATGTATGAGAACCAATATCATCAATAATCCAGACAGAGGCCGTAATATGACCAGTTAAAAGTGATCGATTGTAGCAATTTGGAAAATTGGCTAATAAAGATTTGAATCTGGGAATAAAGGATGCTTCAACATCAAATATAGTATCGTAACTTTCTAAAGCCTCAATTAAGTGAAGTTTATCCATAATAAAAAAAACAGCGATTGATAGTATCGCTGTCTTAGTTAGTTTTAAAATTGTAAAAACGTTTCTATTAACTACCTAATGCCTCTGCTCCACTTACAATTTCGAGAATTTCATTTGTTATGGCAGCCTGTCTTGATCTGTTATAAACCAATTTGAGGTCTTTGAGCAATTCTCCAGCATTTTCTGTTGCCTGATCCATGGCAGTCATCCTTGCCCCATGTTCAGATGCATTGGATTCCAATATTGCTTTGTACAATTGAACTTTTAATGTCCTAGGAATCATTTCCTTAATGATGAAATTTACCGATGGCTCAAAAATGTAATCTGTCGAATTTTCAACGTCATCATCACTTTCGTCATTTACTATTGGCAAGAATTGCTCAACTCTAAGAATTTGAGTAGCAACATTTTTAAATTCATTATAGACTAATTCAACAGTATCAAAATCTTCATTTAAAAATCCGGTCATTGCAAAATCTGCAACTTCTTTAACATTTTCAAATGATAATTTGCTAAATATTCCATGGTAATTATCAATAACCTGATACCCTTTTTTCGAGAAATAATCATGAGCTTTACCGCCAATTGGAAGTATCCAAAGATTATTGTTTTTCTCTTGTACGGGATATTTTTCAGCAATCAAATTTAATCCTGATTTGATAGAATTGGTATTAAAGGCACCGCATAAACCTCTGTCCGACGTTATCACAATGACCAATACTTTTTCAACATTCTCCCTTTGGATACTATACTCACTTTGGTTTTCACCCTCAATATTGGCAATTGCATTACTCAATATTCCATAAAGTTTTTTAGCATAAGGCCTCATTTGAAGAATCCCATCCTGGGCTTTTCTCAATTTAGATGCCGCAACCATTTTCATAGCTTTTGTGATCTGTTGCGTTGACTTTACAGATTGAATACGTGTCCTAACTTCTTTTAAATTTGCCATTTAAGCAACTAATCAGTTTTTCTATAATTGTGCAGCAACTTCAAGTGCTACTTTTTTCATTGTACTCTGATTATTATCAGTGAGCTTTCCTAGCCTCAGTTCTTCGAGTACCTCTGGGTATTGAAGTTTAATTTCCTTGAGGTATGCTTCTTCAAAAGCTTTCATTTTATCAACATCTACATTATCCGTTAGTCCTCTTGTAGAAGCATAAATGATAGCTACTTGCTGTTCTACCGGCATTGGAGAAAATTGAGGTTGCTTCAATACTTCCTGATTTTTTCTACCCCTATCAATAATTCTTTTTGTGGCAGCATCCAGGTCAGATCCAAATTTAGAGAATGCTTCCAATTCACGAAATTGCGCCTGATCAAGCTTTAGCGTGCCGGCAATTTTTTTCATGGTTTTAATTTGCGCATTTCCTCCAACTCTGGATACTGAAATACCAACATTAATTGCTGGTCTTATTCCAGAATTAAAAAGATTGGTTTCCAAAAATATTTGTCCATCAGTTATCGATATTACGTTTGTTGGAATATAAGCTGAAACATCTCCTGCTTGAGTTTCAATAATCGGAAGTGCTGTCAACGAACCACCTCCTTTTATCATTCCTTTTAATGAATCTGGTAAATCATTCATTTTCTGCGCAATCTCATCGTTACCATTAATTTTTGCAGCTCTTTCTAATAATCTCGAATGCAAATAGAAAACATCACCTGGATAAGCTTCACGCCCAGGAGGTCTCCTCAATAATAATGATACTTGACGATAGGCAACAGCCTGCTTTGAAAGATCATCGTAAATAACTAAAGCTGGTCTTCCTGTGTCTCTAAAAAATTCTCCAATAGTTGCGCCGGTAAACGGTGCAAAAAATTGCATCGGAGCCGGATCTGCTGCAGAAGCAGAAACTATTATTGTGTATTCCATTGCTCCACCTTTTTCCAAAGCTGCAACAACTTGTTTTACAGTAGATGCTTTTTGTCCAATCGCTACATAAATACAAAAAACTGGCTCTCCTCTTTCATAAAATTCTTTTTGATTTATTATTGTATCAATAGCAATTGCACTTTTACCGGTTTGTCTATCACCAATAATCAACTCCCTTTGTCCCCTTCCTATGGGAATCATAGAATCTATTGCCTTTAATCCAGTCTGAAGAGGTTCTGTTACTGGTTCTCTGTATATTACCCCAGGTGCCTTACGCTCCAATGGCATTTCATATAACTTTCCTTCAATAGGTCCTTTGCCATCAATTGGGTTTCCCAAGGTATCGACTACACGACCTACCATCCCCTCTCCAACTTTTACAGAAGCAATAGATTTAGATCTTTTTACATTATCACCTTCTTTTATTTTTTCAGAATCTCCAAAAAGTACGGCGCCAACGTTGTCTTCTTCAAGGTTCAAAACAAGGGCGGTAGTGCCATTATCAAACTCCAGCAGCTCACCTGATTGGGCATTTGATAATCCATAAATTCTTGCTACGCCATCTCCTACTTGCAAGACGGTACCTACTTCTTCTAGTTCTGCTTCTGTTTTGAAATTTGAAAGTTCCTCTCTCAATATCGCCGAAACTTCATCTGGTCTTATATCAGCCATAATTTATTTTAATACTTAATTTTACTTTATATTATTGACGGTTTTTAAACTCCCGTCTTAGGTTATTCAATTTATTCTTTACTGAGTCATCAATTTGGTTATCTCCAATCCTGAGCAAATATCCTCCTAAGAGTGATTCATCTACTTTGGTCTCTAACTCCACTTTTTTTCCAGTAGCTTTTAAAATGATATTTTCGAAATCACTTTTTATCTCTGATGAGATTTCAATTGCTGTAGAAACATTAGCTCTTACTATTCCTTTATAATCGTGATATAAATCGACAAAAACCCGACAACATTCCTTCAAAATTTGGGCTCTGTTTTTCCTACATATTAAACTGAAAAAATCCAACGTGAGTTTGTTCAGATGTTTTTCAAATATTTTGTTTAATACCTTCAATTTATAATCATACCTGATGATAGGATTTTTGAGTAAAATAATCAATTTATTGTTCTCACTCAATACTTGCTCAACAAGGACCATATCTTTATAAATATGATCTACTTTTTTCTGTTCAATTGCCAAATCAAAAACTGACTTAGCATACCTTGAAGCAACTCTAAATTCGGACATTTAATTAAGCTTTATGTCTTTCATGTAAACCTTAATCAATTCTTGCTGAGACTTGTCATTGGAGAGATTCGTCTTGAGAAGCTTTTCACTTATCTGAAGTGAAAGATCAGCTACCTGATCTTTAATCTGCCTTAGTGCATCATTTTTTTCATTTTCGATAGATGCCTTAGCTTCTTCGATCATTTTGTCTCCAATTATCTTGGCATCATCTTTAGCTTTTTCCTTTATCTCATTAGAAATTTTAGCCGCCTCATTTAGCATATTATCTCGTTCCTTTTTTGCCTCTGCAATCAATTTTTCATTGTCAGATTTAAGGTTGGCCATTTCTGCTTTTGCATTTTCCGCAGCTTTTAGTGCTTCGTCAATAGAATCTTCTCTTGTCTTGAGAGCACCAAGAATTGGTTTCCAGGCAAATTTTCCTAGAACGTATAGTACAACCAGGAAAATAATAGTTTGCCAAAATATCAGTCCAAATGCAGGAGTTAACAAATCCATAATCTTAGTTTTTTTGAAATTTTAAAAAATCCGGCTTAGGCCTAATGCCAAAAGCCGGATTGAAATTTTTCGGATAATTATGAGGTTGCGATAATCAAACAAATAATAACACCGAACAGAGCAACACCTTCAATAAGGGCTGCCGAAATGATCATTGCGGTTTGGATTTTTCCCGTGGCTTCTGGTTGTCTTGCGATAGCTTCCATCGCTGATCCACCAATTTTACCAATACCTAAGCCAGCGCCTAATGCGACAATTCCTGCTCCGATACCAGCACCCATTAAGGCCAAACCTTCTGCTGCTAACAATAAAATACTTGATAACATAAATAATAAAATTTAAAAATTAAATATAATTAAACTAGGCTGGAACTTTCTCCAGCTTTTCCTTGTGTTCTTCATGTTCGTGCTCTGCGACTGCCATACCAAAGTAAATCGCAGAGAGAAGTGTAAAAACAAATGCTTGAATAAAAACTACCAATAACTCAACCATATTCATAAACAGGCCAAATATCACACTTATCGGTCCAACATAAACACTTTCAAATATAAATACCAGTGCGATTAAACTCATTATGATAATGTGTCCGGCAGTTATGTTAGCAAAAAGCCTCACCATCAACGAAAATGGCTTGGTTAAAATACCAATAAACTCCACCAAAGGCATTAAAGGAACAGGGATCTTTAACCACCATGGCACGCCAGGTGTATTGAAAATGTGCTTCCAATAACTTTTATTGCCGCTAAATGTTGTTATTACAAAAGTGAACATGGCAAG
This sequence comes from uncultured Roseivirgaceae bacterium, assembly GCA_964507705.1. GTDB lineage: Bacteria > Bacteroidota > Bacteroidia > Cytophagales > Cyclobacteriaceae > JAAUQL01. Next base: position 35,060 of record CAZDRA010000036.1, read on the forward strand.
CGTCATGGTTACAGCGATATTACCAGTAAGGTTTGCTGCACCGGGTAATAAACCAAGTAGATTATTGAACCATATAAAAAAGAATACAGTCAACAAATAAGGCATAAACCTTCTATAATGTTTCTCTCCAATATTAGGAATAGCTATTTCGTCCCTAATAAATAATATAATTGGCTCGAACATTGACTGGGCTCCTTTTGGTGCTTTCAAAGGATATTGCTTATACCTTTTTGCAATTGATAAGAATACCCAAAGTAAAATAATAACACCTAAAAATAGAGAGGCTACATTTTTAGTGATGGAAATATCATAAAATATTCTTGATTCGTCTTTGGCTTGCAAATGCCCATGGCTATCGAAGTAGATACCATCTTTTTCAATTTTTTTGTGATGTTCATCAACAAAATCAGAAGACATAAAAAAAAGAAGACCATGACCCTTTTCGTATAGAATTACAGGTAAAGGTATGGAAATATGTGTCTGCCCAATTGTTGCAAAATGCCACTCATGAGAATCTTGCACGTGGTGCATAATAAATCCTGTTTTACTTCCTCCTTCTTCTGAAGCTCCAAAACTTGGCAACGTATAAAAAAATACAATTAACACACTGAAAATTAATGCCTTAAAAATTATATTACTAAAATACTTATCCATTTTCGATGCCATTCTTGAAATGATGGCGCAAGTTAGTCAATATACCACGTATTTCAAACCCAACAAATAACAAATACAGTATCGAAAAATTTACTGCAAAATTGAATACATTTATTCTGTCTACAAGGATAAAAATGGCAGCAAAAGCTATTGACAGAAATAGCCTTCCGACTATAATACCTAAAAAGCTTGTAAAGATATTTTTAGATTTATTTTTCGTTACTCTTTCGATGATCATAAGCGATGTCAGATTCAATAGAAGAAAGAATAGCAACAAAATCCAGATCATGTGATACACATATTCAGGCATAGTATAACGAAAAACGAGTATGCCTAGTGAAACGAAAAGCGAAAATATATACAATTCCTTGTGAGGAATCTTGTTGAAAAGTGTATTCAATCTTTTGGAAGACTTTTAATTAAGGAATAAAACGAAAGTGACATAAATACCAATATTAGAATAATAGTAAAAATAGGTAACGTGAGATCAAGCCAATTATCTATTTTTCCGCCCAGCCAGTATCCCAATAAAATGAGGGCTGCCATTTGAAAGCCCATGCCAGAATATTTTACATATTCACTAAATTGGTTTTGACTCCGGGGCACCTGGTTTTTTGGTTTCAAATGGTTTGGTTTGTCCATTGGTTCCGATTTTTATTTCTTTTTGAGATACGCCCATTTTACAACCTCCATTAAATGTTGCACCTGATTCAACAATCAATTTGTTAGTTACAATATCACCATTGATGATTGCTGATGGTCTCAGAATCAACTGGTCAGAAACTTCTACTATACCACTAACTTCTCCAGAAATTTCAGCATTTTGAGCTATAATATTTCCTTCTACAAGTGATGATTGGCCTAATGCAATTTTAGATTTACTTTTTACGCTTCCTTTAACTTTTCCTTCAATTCTAATATTACCGAATGTTTCAATATTACCTTCCACCATTGTTCCTTTTCCAATAATATTGCTCGAGTTACTAGCGTCTTGGGCTGCCATATTTTCTTGCTTATTTTTAAACATTGCTATTTACATTTTAAAACGAAATAAATTCTTCGGGATCAACAGGATTACCATTGTACCACATTTCAAAATGAAGATGTGGACCGGTCGTAAATTCACCAGTGTTGCCAATAATGGCTATCACTTGTCCAGAACTAACAAAGTTACCAACTTTTTTTAACAAAGCCGAATTATGCTTATAGACTGATATGATATTATCTCTATGCTGGATAGTGATCACATTTCCCGATTCTTGTGTCCAATCTGCGAAAATTACAGTCCCATCAGCAACAGATTTTACAGGTTCATTACTTTTAGAAACGACATCAATTCCATAGTGCTCTTCTTTTATATTAAATTTTGTCGTCACCACTCCTCCAATTGGAGAATAAAAATACTGTTCTTCTAATTCTTGAGATATCGAATTGCTGACATTAATAAAAGTGAGCTCAGAAGCTTCAAAATCTTTTCTAAACTGAGAATCAATAGCAGGAAGTGGCTTAATGGACTTGTTTACCATACTATTATCAGCATTCAAAAATATGCTATCGTCTCCACTAATTTCACCAATCAACACCCTTTGAACATTTTTTATAAATTGATCTTTCATCCTCATTTGATTTTCAAGAGAATCAACATTATCAGCCAACCCCACCAGGTGTCTGTCCATAATTATCAGCTCATGCCTTGGGTCAAACCATTGGGACATTAATGTACTCGAAACGTACAAACTGCCTATCATTATTATGATTAAAAATGTAAATGTAATGAGAATCAACTTGGCATATGTAAAACTTATCGTAGTCTTCTCTGCAAAATTTTCCTCATTTCTTAAAATGAGTAAGTATCTGTTGGTAAGCCAGTTGGAAAGTGTTTTTCGGGATTTCACCTTAAATTTTGCCGTTTTGAAAGCACAAAAGTATATATTAAAATGCATATCAGATACTTTTATTGTATTAATTGTCATTATTTTTGCGTTTAATTATTTTCTCTGTTTTTCATGTTGAAGCCGCATATTCTAAATTTATTTTCAGCCTTTTTTTTGGCACTTCTATTTTTTATTGGAGGGTGCGCTTCCCACAAAAAAAATATATTCAGCAAAACCTTTCACAACACCACGGCGAGGTACAATGCCTACTACATAGCTAATGAGGATATTCGCGAAGTAGAAATGGCTATTGTTTCTAGCCACAAAAACAATTACAATAAAATATTAGGTGTATTCCATGACATCGACTCATCAACAATCAATGGCGTAAGAACTCAATTAGATGATGCTATTGTAAAGGCTTCACTCTCCATCCAACGGCACGAAAATAGTGACTGGGTTTACCCAAGCTATTTTTTAGTGGGCAAGGCAAGATACTATGGTGGAGATTTTGTGAATGCCATCGAAACATTCAAATACATCAACAAGCATAGTGAAAATAAAGATATCAGGCATCAATCGCTTATCGCTTTGATGCGATCATTTATTGATTACGATGAACACAACAATGCCGTTGCAGTTGCAGATTATTTGAGAAAAGAAAACTTGAATAAAGAAAATATGCGTGACTTTTTACTCACTAAAACTTATCTTTTTCAGATTAGAGAAGATTACGATAATATGGTTCGAAATCTGAGTCAAGCAGTAGAAATCGAAACAAAAAAACAAAAGAAAGCCAGGTATTATTTTATTCTTGGTCAGGTATATCAGCATTTAGGATTTGAAGGGGAGGCATATAATAATTATAAAAAGTGCCTGAAAAGTAATCCTGACTATGAATTGTCTTTTTATTCTAAGCTCAATCTTGCCAGAGTAACTAAGCTTGATCAAAAAGTTGACCTAAAGAAAATCAGAGGCTATTTCAAAAAACTATTAAAGGATGACAAAAACAGAGATTTTGTTGACAGAATTTATTACGAAATGGCAATTTTTGAAATAAAGCACAATGACCCTGATATGGCAATTGAGTATTTGAAATCCTCTTTGGAAGCGAGTAATAACAATCCTCTGCAACAAGGTTACTCTTATTTGAAACTCGGAGAACTCTATTACGACCTTTACAAAAATTATGAACTTGCGCAGGCTTATTATGATAGCACAGTATCTGTTTTACCCAAAGATGAAGAGCGATTCGAGGAAATTAAACTAAGATCGGAAATCCTTACAGATTTTGTGGAGCAACACCAAATTATACATTTGCAGGATAGCCTGCTTGCACTTTCGGAAATGGACCAAGATAAGCTACAACAATTATTAGATGGGGTAGTTGCGGAAGAAGAACGTCTAGAAAAACAGCGAAATAAGGAGACAAGAAAATTGAAGAGACAAACAACCTCTGCTGGTAGCGGGACAATGCCTGGAGGAGCTTATGCCAACCCATTTGGTATTGATGCAAGTTCTCCCTCTGAAGGTGGAGATTGGTATTTTTACAATCTTTCTAATATTTCTACAGGTAGAACACAGTTTTTAAGCAAATGGGGAAATAGATCTTTGGAAGACAATTGGAGAGTCTCTCAAAAAAGATCTTCTGGGTTTTCTGAAGAAAATGTAGTTGAAACTCAAGATACAACAAAGTTGCCTAAGATCGATGAGCAGGAAATACTGCCAGAAACAGAAGATAGAACTGTGGCACTTGCAGCAAACATTCCTTTTTCCGACGAAGCCAAGGAACAATCGCTAAAGAAAATTGAAGACGCATATTTTAAGCTGGGTGGAATATATAATTTCCAATTAAACGAAGAAATAAATGCTATCGAAACATTCGAAAAGTTATTAGAAAGATTTCCTGGATCAGCATATGAACCGGAGACACTTTATCTTTTATATCTTATTTGTAAATCCTCCGATGGACCAAAATCTGAAGGCTATAAACAAAAACTAATTGAAAAATATCCCACGAGTATATTTGCCAAGCTTGCCATTAACCCAAACTACAAAGAAGAAAGCAACGAAACCGCTCAGCGCTTAGAAAGGCTCTATAAAATAGCATACGAATATTATATTCAGCAGGAGTTTAATCAGGCAAGATTATTGGTAAGTCGCGGGCTACAGCAATATCCCGACAATGAATTTAGTGACAAACTTAAAATTCTGGGAATACTTATCGATGGCAAAATCGAAGGGCAATATAAATACCAATACGAACTGCAACAGTTTATTGAAAATAATCCAGACAGTGAATATTTCGAATATGCCAATAATTTACTTGCTGTAAGCAAGGAATTTAAAAATAAGGAATTGCTTCGAGAAGGTGCCAAATATTTTACTTACTTCGATCAGCCACATTTCTTCATATTTGTGTATCCTAGTTTAGAGGGGTTCACGGAAATAATTCCTGCTACGATTGAGCAATTTATCGAAACAAAATATCCTGGTCAAAATCTAAAGACCGGGAATCTTTCTTTAAATGAGGGGTTTTCTATTGTCTTAATCAATAAATTCCAGACCAAAGAAAAAGCGATGAATTTTTACGAGGATTTTAATAAAAGTGATATCATGTTACCACAAAATGAGAATATCACTTTTGAAAAATTTGTAATTACGGAAGACAACTTCCAAATTCTTTATCAGACAAAGAAAACAATAGATTATATTAATTTTTTCAATAAAAATTATTTGTTGCAAGAAGACGAAAGCAATTAGTGAATGCGTAAAGCAATGTCGTTTAGTTAAGCCGACACGTCTTTGCGAGGCACAGCCTGTCCCGTTTTTTCGGGAAAGCAATCTCGTATTGGAGTCTTCAGGATTGAAATTGACAGACTGCCGCACCATGCCTTTGTCGGTAGGCAGTGACGAAAACAACATTGATAATCGTGTCATTATAAAGTCCATGTAATGCCAGCATCAATTTTGTTTTGTAGTTGTTTTAACAAGAGATGACATTAAGTTAGATTGCAAGAAAATTGAGGTTTGAATACCTCTGAGAATAAAAAAATTGACAAACCATAAATAATATGGCTAAAAATAAAAAAGATAACTTTTTCAAAAAGCTAATTAAATTAGCCTGGTTAGGTTTTTTTTCTATAACCATCTTGATTCTTATCGGAATTTTTTCAGTAAGAATTAACCTGTTCAATCTATTTGGAGATTTGCCAAGTTATAAATCCATGGAAAACCCAGAGGCCGAGAATGATTTGTCATCTGTACTATTTTCTGCCGATGGTGCAATTCTTGGGAAATACTTCAGATACAACAGAAATCAAGTTTCGTTCGATGATATATCTCCAAAGCTGGTTGAAGCATTACTGAGCACAGAAGACATTCGTTTTTACGACCATTCCGGGATTGATCCAAAGGGACTTTTACGTGCATTGATTGGGAAACTTACCTTTTCGTTTCGCGGTGGAGGGAGCACTATTACCATGCAGTTGGCCGAAAATATTTTTAGAACGATGACAGAAAATCAAGGGCATCTGTACAAAATAGATTTTTTAAGGCCCTTTGTTATTAAAATTAAGGAATGGATTATCTCTATCCAGTTGGAGAAATTCTTTACCAAAGATGAGATTATGGCCATGTATTTCAATACAATTTTCTTTGGCAGCAATTCATATGGAATAAATACGGCGGCATCTACTTTTTTCAATACAACTCCTGACAGCCTTAATTATCAACAAGCAGCTATGTTGGTTGGAATGCTAAATGCTCCTACAAGATTTAATCCTATTTCAAACCCAGACAATGCACTAAAGAAACGTACTGAGGTTTTATATAATCTTTTCAAATACGATTTTATTGATAGAATAGCGTTTGATTCTATTAAAGCACTTCCGCTTGGCGTAGAGTATGTCTCGCAAGATCACATTGGTGGGCCTGCTCCATATTTCCGGTCTGTGATCAAGCCCCATCTCATTGCCTGGTCAAAGGAAAATGGTTATGATTTATTTGAATCGGGATTGAGAATTTATACAACCATAGATAGTAGGTTACAAAAATATGCCGAAGATGCAGTATCCAAACATATGACTTTTCTCCAGGACCTTTTCATCACACATTGGAACGGAGATAAACCATGGCGCTACGAAGATGGCAGAGTAATAAAGGGATTTATTAAGAGTAAAATCAAGAAGACTAACCACTACAAACAACTCGTAGCAAGATATGGAAAAGGTGCAGATTCTATTGACATCGTTTTAAATACACCATACAAAATGAAGATTTTTTCCTGGCATGGTGAAATTGATACTTTGATGAGCCCCATGGATTCATTAGCTTATTATAAGAGCTTTTTGCAAACTGGCTTTATGTCAATGGATCCAAAAAATGGACAAATTAAGGCATGGGTTGGCGGGATAGATTTCAAGCATTTCAAATATGATCATGTGATGCAGGGCAGAAGGCAACCGGGCTCAACTTTCAAACCGTTCGTTTATACTGCCGCAATTGATCAGGGGTACTCACCCTGTTATACTATAGCAGATGCCCCTGTTACATTTTCTATGCCAGGACAGCAACCGCCTACTTACACACCAAAAAATTTCAATCTAAAATTTACTGGAGAAAAATATACTTTAAGGCGCGGCATGGCTGCCTCAAAAAATTCTATTACCGCTTTTGTGATGAAGGAGATGACCACCCCAGCAACAGTTGTGAAATATGCCAAGGAGCTTGGTGTTGAAAATCCCCTACAGGCCGTACCATCTCTATGTCTGGGTACTAGTGATGTCTCCGTCTATGAATTGGTAGGTGCCTACTCTGCTTTTGTCAATAAGGGGGTTTACACAAAACCTTACTTTATTACCAGAATAGAAGATAAACATGGCAATATCATCCAAGAATTTCCTCCACGCACCAGAGAAGTGTTGAGTGAGGAGACTGCTTTTCTTATGACATATATGCTCATGGGAGGTACAGAAGAAGAGGGTGGCACATCTCTTGGATTGAGCATTGAAGTAAGAGAAGGAAATGAAATAGGAGGAAAAACAGGCACTACCCAAAACGCATCAGATGGTTGGTACATTGGTTTAACCAAGGATTTGGTGAGCGGGGTTTGGACTGGAGGAGATGAACGAAGTATCCATTTCAAAAATTCGATTCTTGGGCAAGGAGCCAGAATGG
>CAZDRA010000037.1:0-2025 GCA_964507705.1 uncultured Roseivirgaceae bacterium
TCAATGGAATAGACTAAATCAATTTTCGAAATATTAGACCCATCCGATGTTTCTGTAGAAAAAACTATATCATCATTTACCATGGGAATATCAGGTGTGTAGTCATAAGATTTGAAGTAAGAAATAGCCCCTGATCCATTGGTTTTGTTTTTTGTTGCAAAACCTGTTATTTCCCATAAGCCTTCTCCATCTGGGAAGCGAGCATATGTTTGTCCATTTTCCATTTCGGGAAAAACAACATTGTCAATAGTTTTTCCATAAGGACTCAAAAGCGTGATTTCTTCTCCCTTTGATGTTAGCTTAAAAGGTAAATTAAGACCTACACCTTGATCATCGCTGATCAAGATTAAAAATTTACCGGGATCAATTTTGTTCCCATTGGGTAAAACATATTTATTTTCTTCCTTATCGAAAATGGCAAATCCTCCAATATCTACAGTTTCTTCACCATAATTATATATTTCAATCCAATCCGGGTTTCCTGTGGAGTGAATTTCATTGAGGGAAATGCTGGTAAGAATCATATCTTCATCTCCGGGATCAACGCTTGTATCTTTTTTATCACACGATATCATACTTACGAGCAGTATTATAGTTGCATATTTTGCCAGCTTCCTCATTTTCATATTTTTTAATGCATTTATACTTCTGTTTGAAATATAATTTTCATGAAGTCGAATTACGTTTTTTTTGTAAAAATTACATAATTATTAAAATATATTTTTTGAGTTTTTTATATAATATTGCACACGAAATGAAAAACATACTATCATATATTCTCACCTCAATTCATTATTTAGTCTTTGGAATAATAATAACCATTTTTCATCCTATTCAAGTTATTTGCTGGAGTATTTTTGGTTATAAGGCGCAAAAGAAATCAGTGGATATAATGAATTTTTTGTTCATGAAATCCCACATGATCGTAGGGGCTAAAATAAAAATTGAAGGCATAGAAAAAATCCCAGAAGGCAAGCCACTCATAATTATTTCAAATCACCAGAGTCATTGGGATGTCCCACCGCTGATCTGGGTTTTTAGGAAGAATTTTCCAAAATTTATTTCCAAAATAGAATTGGGGAAAGGTATCCCGAGCATTTCATACAACCTCCGAAAGGGAGGGTCGGCATTGATTGACCGTAAGAATCGTTCTCAGGCTATCAAAGAAATTATCAAACTTGGTAGGCATATTGAAGCAAACAATTATTCTGCCTGTATTTTCCCCGAAGGAACGCGAAGCAAGGACGGGAAAGTAAGAAGATTCAAATCCGGGGGGTTGGGTACATTATTAAAAACTGCACCCTCGGCGTTGATAGTTCCTTTTGTGATTGATGGAAATTATCTTTTGCAAGGGTCTGGATTTTCAATGGGTATTGGTGACAGGCTAAAATATACAGTGTTAGACCCTATCGAAAGAAAAAATCATTCACCAGAAGAGATAGCAGAATTAGCTGAGTTGGCAATTAAAAAAGAACTCGGACAAGCATAATCATTTTCAATAACTAAAATAAAGATAATGAAACATGGTATTCTAATATTGGCAGTTGTTTTTTATTCACTTAATTCCTACAGCCAAAACAAACTTACAAGTGCTGAAAAAACAGAAGGTTTTGAACTCCTTTTCAATGGCGAGGATTTAAATGGTTGGGTTGGTAATAAAATCGATTATGTAATAGAGGATGGGATAATTATTATTTATCCGGATAGAGGAGGTAAAGGCAATCTTTTTACAGAAAAGGAATATGCCAATTTTAATTTTCGATTTGAATTTCAATTAACGCCGGGGGCCAACAACGGTCTGGGAATAAGGACTGCAATTGATGGGCATGCAGCTTATGACGCCATTGAATTGCAAATTCTGGATAATACCGCAGATAAATATAAGGATCTGGATAAAAGACAATATCATGGGTCGGTTTACGGAGTCGTTGCTGCAAAAAGAGGGTTTTTAAAACCTGTTGGTGAGTGGAACTTTCAGGAGGTAATTTATGATGGTTTTGATATTAAGGTGATTTTAAATGGAGA
>CAZDRA010000037.1:2125-6555 GCA_964507705.1 uncultured Roseivirgaceae bacterium
TGATTGCTCTCTGGTTTTTTTATTAAAAAATGTCCCGTTAAGCGTAGTAATTCTGAAGTCTGGAAAAACTTGAATTTCTTTGTATCCAATTCCTAAAGAGTCAAGAAATTCAACACCTTTTTTGTCAGTAAATACATATCGATTTGTTAACTCATTCGGCAAAGCAGAATCAGGGTTTAGTCGTGGAATGATCTTGTCATGCAGAAAACTTACCATTTCTTCATTTACACCCAGGGTAACCAAGTTTAAATCATTTAAATTATTTTCTTTCATAAAAAAAGCAACTTCGCTTTCTGCTTGATATTTGAGCAACTGAGGATAAAAACAAGAATTGATGTAATAATTTGCAAGCAGTACAGTTATCGCCGGAACGAAGATTATTTTCTTTAATGTATTGCCTTTTTTACTTATTAGTATACTAATGACTAAGGCAGCCAAAATAAATATTATAATAAAGTCTGCTCTGGGAAATTGAGCTGAAAAGTAAAATTGTATAAGGGCTATAGCCAGCATTAGTATTGCACTTGACCATATTTGAATATGATAAAAAATCGCTAAAAATTTTTTATTTTTTGCATAGCGAAGCAATACGTCAGCCGTGATGATTGATAAAAATGGGAAAAGTGCATTAAGATAATGTGGAAGTTGGAAGCTGGAAATACTAAATACTATAAAAAGAAAAATGAATCCAAAAAATGTATAGTTCTCCGAAATATTTGTTTTTTTCCATAAGCTCTTTGCCTTGTTGAAGATCGCAAAATATGCAACAAATGCCCATGGAAGGTAGGCCCACAGCATAGTATGAAGAAAGAACGTAGAATCTCCACTTCCTTTTATTGGGCCTGTGTTTGTAAATCTACCCCACTGACTATCCCAAAAAAAGAATTTAATTCCAGATACGTTTTGCTGCCCAAATATTATTTTTCCTGGATAACAATCAAATTGAGTATAGTAACCATATAAGGTTGGTACTATGAAAGTAAGCGTTAGAAGACCAATCGCAAGCCATTGCCAATGCACAATTTGCTTCCAATTTTTATTATATAGCAGAGCAAGGCCAATACCGGATGCTACTGGGATTATTGTAAAAAGACCTTTTGTCATCAGTAAACATGACAACCCGAGAGACCCTGCAATTAATTGATACCCTTTTTTATCCTCTATAAATATTGTTAAATAATATAATGATAAGATTGTAAAGCCTGTAAGATATGGTTCTGCCCTTACATCAGAATTGGAGGTGATAATATGTTGTGAAGTCATAAGTATTAAGGCAGCCAAGTATCCATGCTTTTTGGAATAAAATCTTTTTCCAAACAGATAAGTATAATAAGCTCCTATCAACATGAATAGTATTGCAGGGAGTTTGTAACCTATGCTATTTAGGCCAAATATCTTAAATGAAAGAGCCGTAATCCAAAATTGAAAGTGGGGTTTATCAAGCCAGTCATTGCCATGGTGGTAGAGTTCGAAATAATTCCCATTTCTAAACATTTCTCTCGATATCTCAGCATATACAGCACCATCTATTTCCATGATAGTAACTAACATGCCTGCGGCATAGACCAGCAATGCTAAAACAATTGCAAACCACCAAAGAAACTTGTTGGATGAAAATAATTTGTAAATCATTAGTAGATTGTTTTGCAGTAAAAATAATGAGAATTAGTGAATTGCCTATTCCACTTTTTATTAATTAAGTTATTCATTTTATACCTTAAGGTATAAAATAATTCTCGAAAAATTTTTAATTTAAAATCGAATGGTATATTTTTATTGTGATATGAGCAAAGCTAAAAAAACCAAGCGGTATATAGTTGATAAAACGGCAATTATATTCAACCAAAAAGGATTTGTAGGAACATCTCTTTCAGATCTTACCGGTGCAACTAAACTAACAAAAGGAAGCATCTATGGAAATTTCAACAATAAGCAGGAAGTTGCTGAAGCGGCATTTAATTATAATTATCAAAATCTGATAAAAAGGTTTGCTTCCAAACTCTCCATAAAAAAGCATGCTAAAGATAAATTATACATCTTTCTTGAAACTTATGAGGAAGTTTATAATGAATTAATGGGTTCTGGTGGATGCCCAATTTTAAATAATGCGGTTGACGCTGATGATACAAACCCAGCATTACATTCTTTATCAATCAGGGCATTTAAGGATTGGAACTCAAATCTCAAAAATATCATCAAAAATGGTAAATCTGTGCAAGAGATTGACGGATCAATTGATGAAGAGTACTATGCAGATTTGTTTATTATTACAATAGAAGGAAGTTTGATGCTATCGAAATGTACTGGAGAAAAACGATATTTTGAGCACGGAATTCAGCATTTGAAAAACCTGGTCAAGGCCCATATGTAACTACATCATTAATTTCTCCTTTTTCGGAAGATAAGATAAGAAATAATTACAAATATGATAAGTCCTGCAATGAGGGCGAGTAGGGAACCTGTAGTCATTTGATTTGCTGCGTGCATAATTAATAAATGCTTGGTATATGACTGTTATCTATTTTTTTGAGAGTTGGTATGCCAATAACCCTAGCGCAACTATGAGTAAGGAAATCGTGGCCCAAAGTTGATAATTCAATATGGTTTGATTTTGAGTTATCGTAAATATTGCCTTGTCACGGTATTCGTTGAAATCTAAAGTGTCTTTAAAAACTTTCGAACCATCACTCATCAAATCATAAACAACATATCGATCAAGATCATGTTCTAAGAAAGCTTTTTTATTCTCATCAACAACATAGAGATTTTTTTTGTTTGAATTACCTGTGTCATCATTTTTTTGAGCATACCCCGGAAGTGCAATAAATAATATTAAAAAAAGAGCGTATTTCATACTTATAATTATTTTATTGAAAGTTAAAAATTATAAATCAATGTACCTGAATTACAGGAAACTAACTAGATTATATAATTTTTTTCTGTGGTTAGTACATGTTTGAATTTGATGACTAAAAATATACCAATTGTTTTATTATCTCATCAATTCTCCAATGTTGCATGCTTATAATGCTAAAATACGTAAATAGCATCAAGAAAAATAGAATTAATTTTACAATTCTTTACTCGCTGAATATATCTAAGTATTATGGTTAATTCCTTATTTTACTTGTAAAGGTACACCTGAAATCATTAAATATACCTTGTCGGCTTTTTATGCAATAAACTGATTTACCCAACCTTGTAGATTGGTAAAATTTCTACCAATCTCTGTTTCTGCGTGTAATCCCATGCCCAGTTCATTGCTAATAATAATAAGGTTGGTATTCTGATTAAATAGTTTGTTCAATTCGATTTTAGCTAAATTCAACGATTGATCAATATTATTATTTGTATCAACGAAATAATTGGTTAACCAAAGGGTGATACAATCCAGCAACACAGTTTTATTTTTGAAATTATGGCCGCCTATTTGTTTATCTTCTTCGATAGTAGTCCATCTTTGGTCACGATCGTTTTTATGTCGTTCAATTCTCTTGATATGATTTGCGTCACATTTTCGCGAAGTAGCTATATAAATTGGATTTTGAGACAATTGTAGTGCAAGTTTTTGACCATATGAACTTTTGCCGCTTCGCTGACCACCGGTAATAAAGTATATCATAATAATAAATTGATATGGATCAATTAATAAGCATTTGGCTATATCTTAGTCAATGACAATGGTTCTACTGCCTTTACCACTGGTATCAAATGCCTTCATTTTTATTTGGCTACTTACTTCTATTGGGCCATTAAAGACTATTGAGTTTGAGCAGGGTTCCGATCCATCAATTGTGTATCTGAGATCCAGGCCTGGGAATTCTATGTTTGCCAATAATTTTCCATTCTCTTTGATTGCTCCAGGTAACGGCAATCTGTAATTATAGCCATTATTTAGGTAGCTTAATCTTGGCAACTCTTTTTGAGCCAATGTATTGGCAAAAATATTCCAATGAAAATTCATTGACTGTTCTCTTTCATTTTTATTTTCTATAGTTTCCCAATCTCTTTCTTTTGACCAGGCACTTTCAGCGAATCCAAATAACTTTGGTAGTATATAGTATTCTAACATGTCTCTTCCCTTGATCGTTTCACTCCACAATTGAGCCTCAACTCCAATGATTCTTTTTCTCGCTTCTGATTTTAACCTTTCCATGCCCGCATATTCTTTTTTCGTATCGATCTCCCTACCACTTGCTGTGTGAGTAGTAGTTTTGAAAATATCAAAAGGAGCGAACGACCATGCGTCTTTAGTGCGAACAAAACCTGCCCAGTATAATCCTGGCTCTTTTGGATCTTTGTCATATGCTAAGTCAAAATAGAAATTTGATACGGGACACATGACAACATCATAACCTGCATTTGCAATTCTATATGTCAGGTCTTGGTTTCCAGATAGATTATTCCACACATAAGGGATCACATTTTTA